>CAZWDF010000083.1:0-5669 GCA_964632335.1 uncultured Candidatus Saccharibacteria bacterium
AGGAGCCCAAAATGTTGTGGCTACTTCTGGCACAGCTTTAACTTCTTATCAATTAAAAATTTTAAAGAGATATTCAGAAAATTTAATTTTGGGCTTCGATATGGATGTGGCGGGGGATTCAGCCACTAAGCGTGGCATAGATTTAGCTCAAAGTCAGGGGTTTAATATCAAAATCGTTCGCCTCCAGGCTGGCAAAGATGCCGCCGACATTATTTCAAAAAATCCAAAAGAATGGGAAGCTTCTTTACAAAACTCAAAATCAATCCTCGAATTTTACTTTGAAACCGCTTTTTCTGCCAAAAATCCAAAAACTCCCGAAGGAAAAAAAGAAATTGCAAAAATTTTATTACCGGTTCTAAAAAGAATTCCCAACCAAATTGAAAAATCCTTCTGGCTCCAAAAGTTATCCAAAAACTTAGAGGTGAGAGAAGAGGACCTCCGCGAGGAATTGAAAAAGGCAAAATTAAGCGAAGAAATTTATGGTTTGGAGCCCGAAGAGTTAGTGAATCTTCCTCAAAAATCCCGTAGAGAACTTTTAGAAGAGAGATTAATGGTAATCGTTTTAAAATCTCCACAAAATCTAAATTTAATTGAAGAGGAAAAAAATTCCTATTTTTCTCCAAAAACTCAAGAGATTTTGACTAATTTTAAAAAAGACCCGAATTTTTCTTCGGAAAAACTCTCTCCTGATGTCCAAAATTATTTCAGTTACCTTTCTTTGAAAGCTGAGGTCGAGGAAATCGAGGAAAAGGATATTGAACCTGAAATAAAAATTTGTTTAAAAGAGATTCAATCTTTAGAAATAAAAAATAAATTGGATGAGCTTTCCAAAAAAATCAAAAAAGCTGAAGAAGAAAAAAATTCTAAAAAAATTGAAGAGCTAACCCGAGAATTTAACCAATTAGCCACCGAGCTCAGCCCATAAAATGGGCTGGGTGAAGGTAAAGATGAACACGAAGTGTTCATCGCCAAGGAAATTAAATGAAAAAAAAGAAAAAGGCTAAAAAAATTAAAAAAAGGACTAAAAAAATAAAATTAAGGAAACCTCGAGCTAAACCAAAAGGGAAGGTTAAAAAGAAAGGAAAGGTAAAATATAAAGTAAGAAGAAAGACTACAACCCACCCGCCGCGTCCTCCCGCAAAGCGGGCCCCTAAGCTTCTTCCTCGTGGTAGGCCCAAAAAAGTCTTTTTACCGGAAAAATTTCAGCAGTTGGTTGAGAAAGGAAAACAACGGGGGTTCGTCACCCCTTCGGAAATTTTATATTTTTTCCCGGAGGTAGAAAGAGATATTAGAGGTTTGGAGAAACTATATGAAGATTTGGAAAAAGAAGGAATTGAAGTGAAAGAAGCCAAAGAGTTTTTGGAAGTCGGACCATCCCTTCGAAAAAAAATGGAGAGACTTTCGGAAGCAAAAATTGACCCAATCCAAATGTATCTGAGAGAGATTGGGGCTTTGTCTTTTGTCACTGCCGATGAAGAAAAGGAATTATCTAAAAGAATTGAAAAGGGAGACGAAGAAGCAAAAAATAAATTAATGAAAGCCAATTTAAGATTGGTGGTTTCGATTGCCAAAAGATATATTGGTAGGTCCCCAAATTTAACTTTACTTGATTTAATTCAGGAAGGGAATATTGGGCTTCGGAGAGCAGTAGAAAAATTTGATTGGCGGCGGGGTTATAAATTCTCAACCTATGCCACTTGGTGGATTCGCCAGGCCATAACGAGAGCCTTGGCTGACCAGGCGAGGACAATTAGAATTCCAGTTCATATGATCGAAACCATTTCCAAATATAGCCAAGTCAGAAGGCGGCTTCTACAAAGCCTTGGCCGAGAACCCCTGCCGGAAGAAATTGCCGCCGAAATGGGACTTGAAGTCGATAAGGTTCGTCACATTATGAAAATTTCTCAAGAAACCGTCTCTTTAGAAACTCCGGTTGGGGAAGATGAAGAAGATTCAATTTTAGCTGAGTTTATTGAAGACGAAAAAGTGCCTCCACCATCTGTAGGGGCAGCCAGAACTTTACTTAAGGAAAGGTTAAAAGAAATTTTGGTTGATTTAACTCCAAGAGAACAAAAAATACTCTCTATGAGATTTGGTTTAGAAGATGGTATCACTCATACTTTGGAAGAAGTGGGCCAAGTTTTTGGCGTAACCCGTGAAAGAATCCGCCAGATCGAAGCCAAATCTTTGGAAAGAATGAGAGAACATCGCTCTCTGAAGAAATTAAAAGGATATTAAAATTAATAATGCCAAAAAGTCTTCCCCAATTTTTAGTTAAAAGACCAATAACCAGTCTTTCCCTCGGTTTTTTAATTACCATTTTAATTGGAACAACTTTACTCCTTTTACCTTGGGCGACTCATCGGGGTATCTCTTTTATTGATGCTCTTTTTACTGCCACTTCGGCCACTTGTGTTACTGGTTTGGCTGTCAAAAACACTGGGATTGATTTCACCCTTTTTGGTCAAATTGTAATTTTATTTCTGATTCAGTTAGGCGGGTTGGGAATTATGACTGGAGCTGCTTTTGTTTATTTGTTTTTAAAAAAAGGAATTGGAATAAGGGCCGGGTTGGAATTAAAAACAATTTTAGGGGAAGAATATATTACCGAAGTTCGTTCGACAATAAAGTTCATTGTCAAAAGTACCCTGCTCATCGAAACAATCGGAACGATTTTACTTTTTATTTGGTGGCGGAGTATCTTTTTTGAAACTTCCCAATTAGCTTTTTACTCTATTTTTCATTCTGTTTCGGCTTTTTGTAACGCTGGTTTTTCGCTCTTTAGAAATAGTCTTGAGAATTTTCGAGGAGATGTCGGCCTTAATGTTATAATTAGTCTTTTGATAATTTCAGGAGGAATAGGATTTTTAGTTTTAAGAGATGTTCAGCACAAAATAACTTCCTTTTTTAAAAAAGAGAGAACAAGGCTTACTCTCCATTCGAAATTAGTTTTAATTTCGACAATCTGCCTTATTTTCTTAGGAGCTTCCTTGTTTTATATCTTTGAAAGAGCAAATCTCGATTTTCTTTCAGGAAAAGAGATGGTTCTTACTTCTTTTTTCCAATCCATTACCGCCAGAACTGCCGGATTTAATACCGTAAATATTGGAGAACTTTCCAGCCCTACCCTTTTAATTTTAATTTTTTTAATGTTTATTGGTGGAGCTCCCGGAGGAACAGCTGGAGGTATCAAAGTCATTAGTTTAGCCTTAATTTTTCTATCCATAATTTCTTCTTTAAAAAGAAAAGAAGAAATAGTAATTTTTGGCAGAGCTATTCCCAAAATCTATTTTAGAAACGTTTTTCTAATAGCTTCAATTTATCTTTTATTTTGTCTTGTCATTTCTCTTTTGATGTTGTATATTGAAAAGGGTGAATTTGAGAAAATTTTATTTGAAACTTTTTCAGCAATAGGCACGGTCGGATTAAGCACAGGGATTACTCCTCATTTGAGTGTTTTTGGGAAAATTTTGATTACCATTTCAATGTTTGTTGGGAGACTTCTACCTTTATCTTTAGCCATCATTGGCTCAAGAGAGATATTAAAAGCTAAAATTCATTTTCCTGAAGAAAAAATCGTCTTAGGATAAATTATGGGAAAATTGGAAAGAAAAAAAATTGTCGTCATTGGCCTGGGTAGATTTGGTTTTAAATTGGTTGAAGAGCTCAGTAAAATGGGATTAGAAGTAATTGCTATTGATAAAGATAATTCGAAAGTTGAAAAAGTTCGAGAGATAGCTTCCGAAAGCTTAATTTTAGATGCTACTGATAAAGAAGCTTTGGAAAAGAGCGGGGTAAAAGAGGTAGATTCAGTGATCGTTGGTATCGGAAGAGAAACGGAAGCCAGTATCTTAGTTACCACTCTTTTAAAAGAAATGGGTATAAAAGAAATTATTTCTAGAGCTAATGCTCGTCTCCATGCCAAAATTTTAAAAAGGGTGGGAGCTGACTACGTAGTTTTCCCGGAAGAAGATCGGGCAGTCAGGTTAGCTCATACTATCCATTTCCCAGGAATTCAAGAATACGTAGATATGAGAGGTCCCTGGGATTTAGCTGAATTTAAAGTTCCCCCACAAAGTAAAATAATTGGAAAAAAAATTGGCCAAATATACAAAGAGTTTCAGGACACGATTGATATTTTAACGATTGAAAAAGAAAAAGGGAAAGTTTTTAATCACGAATTAGAAAAAGAAAGGGAAGAAAGAGAAAGCATGGTGGCGAGAGATAACTATGTAATAGAAGCAAATGACATCTTGATATTATTTGCCAAACCAGAAAATTTAGAAAAGTTCATCAAAAAATTCAGTTAAAATATATTCCGCGGTACCTGCCTACCGGTAGGCAGGGCGCAATGGTACTTGTCTGCCGGCACCTGTCTACCGACAGGTAGAGGCAGGGCGCGGGTGCCTGCCCTCCGGGAGGCGGGCCTGCCCTCCGGGAGGCGGGCCTGTGAAGTAAATGAATAGATATTTTGTTTACGCAATAAAAAGTAAAAAAGATAATAGAATATATGTCGGCATAAGTAAAAATCCCGAGAGAAGATTAAAAGAACACAATAGTGGCAATACGCCATCAACAAAAGCATACAGGCCCTGGGATTTAATATATAAAACATCTTTTAGTTCTAGAATCGAAGCCAGACAAGAAGAGAAAAGATTAAAATCGGGCTATGGCAAAGAGTTTTTAAAATCATTAATAAAATAAAATATTCCGCGGTAGCGCAATGGTAGCGCGGGTGCCTGTGAACATATAGTTTTTCTGCTAGTATTTTGATAAGATTAATTAATGGCAGAGAAACGAAAATATTCTGATCGAGCTCAATATTTAATTAAGGCAGTTGCAAAACGAAGACGAAAGATTAAAACGTTGGCGATTAAGTATAAGGGAGGTATGTGTCAGATATGCGGCTACAAAAAATATCAGGGCGCATTAGATATCCATCATATTAATGGGAAGAAAGAATTCGGAATCGGCGACAAGGGATATACTCGTTCTTGGAAGAAAGTTAAAGCCGAATTAGATAAGTGTATTCTTGTTTGTGCTAATTGCCATCGTGAGCTCGAAGCAGGTATTACGCAGCTTCCGAAAGAAATTTCGGAATGAACATCCTGGGATAACGGTGAAGCCCTTTGGGTAATACCGTGGGAACCCGCCAAAATTTTGCAGAGCAAAACTTAGGCGGGGCGCCGTAGAGACTAGATACCGGGATACCTAAACCAAGTACAAAAGAATTTATGTACTAGGCAAGGTAAAGATATAGTCCACGCCTTTTGGAAACAAGAGGATTAGGTGTAAGCACTAGGTTGTAGGTTCGAATCCTACCCGCGGAGCCGCGATTTTCCGCCGCCTCGCAAAAGGGGCGGTTTTTTTGGTAGAATTTTAAAAATTATTAAACACAAAAACTTGGCGTTCTAGAACGCCAAGTCAACGCCAACTTCTTATAAAACTCGTCATTCCGGAATGACGAGTAAATGACGACTTTTGTAAAAGTTTGCATTAGGGAATGCAAAGCTGACGCAAACTTTTGAGAGAGAATTTTTCGCCACTTTTACCTTTAAAAACCCCATTTTTGAATACAAAATAGGGCGAGGGAGCCCTGCGAAGCGGGGCGACCGAGCCAACAAAAAGAGAGAATAGAAACAACAGTGAAACTGTATATAGTCGGGGGT
>CAZWDF010000084.1:0-5593 GCA_964632335.1 uncultured Candidatus Saccharibacteria bacterium
ATCCGGTGATGTTGAGACGACGGTGTTAAAAGGCATTTCTTTTTCTATTAAAGAGGGTGAATTTGTGGCCATTATAGGACCTTCCGGTTCAGGTAAATCAACTCTCATGCACATTTTGGGTTGTTTGGATACTCCAACCAGCGGCCGATATTCTCTTGAAGGAAAAGACGTTTCTCAGCTTTCTGATGATGAATTGGCTGATATTCGTAAGAAGAAAATTGGTTTTGTTTTTCAGGCCTTCAATCTTTTACCCAGAGCAACGGTTCTACGAAATGTGGTATTGCCTTTAGCTTATGCCAATATCCCTAAGGGTGAGCGAGAAGAAATTGCTAAGAAATCTTTATTAAGTACGGGTTTAGAGGAAAAACATTTTTATCATCTTTCTAATCAGCTTTCAGGGGGCGAGATGCAGAGAGTGGCTATTGCCAGGGCTCTAGTGAATAATCCAACTATTATTTTAGCCGACGAGCCAACCGGCAACCTTGATAGTAAAACCGGTGAAGTTGTTCTTGAGACCTTCAAAAACTTAAACAAGCAAGGTCGAACGGTTATTTTGATTACTCACGAAAAATATATTGCTGAAAAAGCTGAGCGAACAATTTTCCTCAAAGATGGAGAGATTGTCGAAGATGTTATTAATCATCGTTAATCAAGTTTTTAATTTATTAAAAACGCAGATAGAGATGAAATTTATTTCATCGACTATTCAAGCCGCAGCGAAGAATGAAGATGAGATTTATTTCATCGACTACTAAAATTTATGCTCATTACTGATTTATTTGAAGAAACATATTTGGCTATTTCTGCCAATAAAACAAGATCGGGTCTGACTATTTTAGGTATTGTCATTGGGATAGGTTCAGTGATTGCCATGATTTCAATTGGCCAAGGGGCAACAGGATCAATTGAAACGAGTATTCAATCAATGGGGTCGAATTTAATTACAGTTAGTCCCGGATTCCAGAGGAGTTTTTCTCAGGTTTCAGCCGGTAGGGGTAGCGCTCAGACTTTAACTATTGAAGACGCCGAAGCTATAGCTAAAGAAATTTCAAATGTTGGAGCAGTAGCTCCGGAACTTTCTCGTCGTTATCAAATTGTCGCTAAAGGAAAAAACACCAATACTCAGGTTGTCGGAACAGTTGCCTCTTATCCGAGCGTCAAAAATATTGAAACAAACCAAGGTTCATTTATTTCTGAGCAAAATGTCAGTAGCCAGTCAAAAGTAGCGGTGTTAGGTCCTACCACTCGCGATGATTTGTTCGGCGAAGGAGCAACTCCCATAGGCGAAACGGTAAGGATTAATGGCATAAATTTTAAAGTCATTGGCGTAACTAAATCTAAAGGCGGTACCGGTTTTGGCAGCCAAGACGATATGGTTTTCATTCCTATAAGTACTAGCCAAAAATTGTTAGCCGGGGCTGATTATGTTTCAACAATCAACGTCCAGGCCGAAAGTCCTCAAGTAATGACTCAAGTCCAGACTGGAATTACCAATCTTCTTTTGGAGTTGCATAATATTACAGACCCTCAAATGGCTGATTTCAGCGTATTATCGCAGCAGGATATTCTCGGAGCAGCCTCTTCGATGACTAATACAATGACTATTTTGTTAGCAGCCATTGCCGGAATCTCTCTTATTGTTGGTGGTATTGGTATTATGAATATGATGATGACTGCCGTAACCGAGAGAACTCGAGAAATCGGCCTTCGCAAAGCCATTGGAGCTAAAAGATTAGATATCAGTTTACAATTTTTAGCCGAAGCGGTAATGCTTACTTTTCTTGGCGGAGTAGTCGGAATAATTCTGGGAAGCGGAATAGCTTATGGAATAACATTTTTTGCGGGTATGGCTACCAAAATTTCTTTATTTTCAATCATTTTAGCTTTTAGCGTATCTGCCGGCATTGGAATTGTCTTTGGTTATTGGCCCGCCCAGAAGGCAGCCAAACTTAATCCCATTGAGGCACTACGCTATGAATAAAAGGCGAAGAAAATTATTTTCTTCTTCACCTTCGCTAACGCTCGGTATATGAAAAAAATAATTCCAATTATTATCGCATTGGTTATTGTAGGAGGCGGTGCATTTTATGGAGGAATGAAGTATGGACAGAGTAAAAGTCCTCGTTTGTCTTCAGAACAACAGCAACAATTTTCTCAGAATAGGTTAGGAAGAGGAACTGGAGCAAACTTTCTTTCGGGTGAAGTTATTAGTAAAGATGAGAAAAGTCTAACTTTGAAAATGCAAAATGGTGGCTCAAAAATTGTCTTTTTTTCAGATTCTACCAAAATATCCAAAACAACCGAGGGATCGATAAATGATGTTGAGGTTGGCAAAACATTGTCTGTCGGGGGGAAGCAAAACTCGGATGGCAGTTTCACCGCAGAAACAATACAATTGAGTCCCCTAACGCCTTTTGCTCGATAATATATCATTGACTTTTTTTAAATAATAAGTTAGTATACAAAATAGTAAGTTTCTTATTTCTTCTTTCCTTACATAAAATAATACAATGTAAGTTAGATAGATAAATAAGATTGGTCGGCTTACTTAATAAATTTTTGTGTAAGGAAAAAACTATGGCAAAAAAATTGTTCGTTGGTGGAATGTCTTATGAGACCACCGAAAACACTTTGAAGGAAACATTCTCGAAGGCCGGAACCGTTGAATCAGCGACTATTATCGTTGACAAAATGTCCGGTCGTTCCAAGGGGTTTGGTTTTGTCGAAATGTCGTCCGAAGAAGAAGCTCAGAAGGCGATTGAAATGTTCAACGGCAAGGAACTTGACGGGCGGAATGTAACGGTGAACGAAGCCAAGCCTATGGAGTCTCGGCCGCGACAGGGCGGATTCCAGCGAGGTGATCGAGGGTTTGGGGGAGAGCGCCGAAGAAGCTGGTAAACGGAATATTAAAAAATCCCCTTAATCGGGGATTTTTTAGTACCTAGCCCCTAGAGATTAGTCGAAGAGATAAATCTCTTCTTCACCCTTTCGGGTAAGCAAAGAAAAATGTTTATTTCATATGTTTAGAGAAAATGAAATAATTTTCGATGTGGCAGTAATCGGAGGCGGTCCTGCCGGGATGATAGCAGCCGGCAGGGCAGGAGAGTTGAAAACGAAGGTAGTGCTTTTGGAAAAAAATAACGCCTTGGGAAAGAAACTTTTACTGACCGGAAAGGGAAGAAGTAATATTACCAAAGCCGAATTTAATCCAAGAGAACTCGTTAAAAAATACGGCAGGGAAGGCGATTTTCTTTTGTATCCCTTATCTGTTTTTGGCGTTAAAGAAACAATTGATTTTTTTGAGAAAAAAGGATTAAAAACCAAAACTGAGCGGGGAAAAAGGATTTTTCCTGAAAGCGGCAAAGCCCAAGATGTCCTGAATGTTTTAATCAAATATCTAAAAAGCGGCGGAGTAAAAATAATGACAGATTGTGAAGTAAAAGAAATTGTCAAAAATAAAGACAGGATAGCAAAAGTTATTTTAAAAAATGGCAGAGAGATTAAAGCTAAAAACTATATCATTGCCACCGGCGGAAAATCCTATCCCGGCACGGGTTCCACCGGCGACGGATACAAATGGGCAAAAGAATTGGGTCATAAGGTTAGTAAATTAAGACCGGCTTTAGTTCCGTTAAGAATTAAAGAAAGTTGGCCCAAAAAGATACAGGGTTTAAGTTTAAAAAACGTTGAACTGACCGTTTTTCAGAAATCAAGTTTTTACGAAGTAAAAACGCAGATGAAGATGAAGGAAAACTCCGAAGGAGGTAAACTTCATCGCCACGAAAATAAAAAACAGGACAGCCGCTTTGGCGAACTTCTCTTTACTCATTTTGGCGTAAGCGGGCCCATAGTTTTGGACTTGAGTAAAATTGTCTGTGAGTTTTTAGACCTGTCTGCCGGTAGGCAAGGAAAGGGTGTGGTAAAATTAATCTTGGATTTAAAACCGGCTTTGGATTTTCAGACACTGGACAAAAGAATCCAAAGCGATTTTTCGAAGTACAGCCAAAAGTTATTCAAAAACTCTCTCTCGGATTTACTTCCCCAAAAAATCATTTCTATTATCGTTGAATTGTCTGAGATTAATCCTTTAAAAAAAGTAAATGAAATAACCCGGGAAGAAAGGCACAGGTTGGCGAAGTTATTAAAAGGATTGGAAATGACAGTTAATTCACCTTTAGGTTTTGAAACGGCAATTGTTACTTCAGGAGGCGTTTCTCTGAAAGAGATTAATTCAAAGACAATGAAATCAAAAATAATTGAAAATCTATTTTTTGCCGGAGAAATCATTGATTTATGTGGTCCGACAGGCGGCTACAACCTCCAGCTCTGTTGGAGCACCGGGTATCTGGCAGGTCAGGCTGGCTCTTTTTTACATCCCGGTTTTTTGATAAAATAGAGATGTGTTCTATCCCTGTGGCTAGAAATTGACTATTTCTCTTAAAGTTTTATATTAAAGTAATGGTTAAAAAACCTAAGAAGTCCCTGAAGAAAAGCCTTCGGCTTCCTACGGGGCAGGCAATTAAAAAATCCTTGCCAAAAGTGGAAGAGGAGAAAATTAAGAAAACTAAAATTAGGGTGGTTGGGATTGGCGGGGGAGCAGGCAACATTATTTCAGAGATTGCTTCTAAGATAGAAAAAGCCACTTTTGTCGCGGCTAATACCGACCTCAAAGCCTTAAAGGAAGTTCCCAAAAAAGTAGAGCGTTTTCATTTTGGCGGAAATTTAACCCAAGGATTGGGAACCGGGATGAACCCGGAATTAGGCGAGAATGCTGCCCAAAGTGACCGAGAGAGAATTAAAAAATTACTGGAGAATCAAGATCTTTGTATTCTGATTGCTACTCTTGGCGGCGGAGTTGGTTCTGGAGCTACCCCGATTTTTGCTAAAATCGCTAAAAGTTTGGGCAATCTCACTTTGGGAATTTTCACTCTGCCTTTCAAGTTTGAAGGGGAAAAGAAAATGGAGATTGCTAGAACAGCCTTAGAGAAAATAAAGCCAAGACTAAACGCTTTGATCATTATTCCCAATGAAAGAATTTTTCAAATCATCGATAAGAAAACTCCCTTAAAGGCAGCCCTTTCGGCAATAAATGAAAGTTTGATTGAGAGTTTAGAGGGTCTAATTGAGATGATTTATGATCCTGGTTTGATTAATATTGACTTTGCCGATTTAAGAACCATTCTCGAGGGTCAAGGGAGATTGTCTTATTTAAATACAGTGATAGTTCAAAAGAAGGGAGACGTTTCTCAGACAGCAGTTGAAAAAGTTTTGAATAATCCTCTTTATCCCTATAGCATTCGTGGAGCAAAAGGCATTTTGTTAAATATTGCTGGCGAGAAAGATTTAGAATTAGCAGAGGTTAGTCGAATTTCAAAGACAATTTCTGGACTGGTGAATGAAGAAGCAAAAATTATTTTCGGGATTTCTCACACCCACCACCGGGGCGGGGAAGCGAAATATTCTGGTGTTATAAAGACCACTTTATTGGCTACCGGTTGTCAGACGAAAATAGGTGCCTTTCAGGAGGGTGGTGGGTGGGTTGGAGTCCATGCTAAATCAAAAAAAAGGAGCCCAAAGAAAAAAAAGCTCATTG
>CAZWDF010000085.1:0-5516 GCA_964632335.1 uncultured Candidatus Saccharibacteria bacterium
ACAGAAAGGGTACTCGCTGCCGCTAACTATTTCCACACTTTTTGATTGTACCTCCCAGATAGCCCGGTTACCCCATTTCTTGCAGTAAATAGGCTACATTTTAGATTTCTTGCCGACCACTTGACATTTACCGTTACTTATTGTATATTTTTTTCAAATTACCGTTTGGTTACATCTTAAATGATTCAATTCTTGGCATTGACACCATAACCTGAGCCTGTCATGAATACGATACTGCCGAGTGGATCGATGTGTGTGGTTGTGCGGTGGGTTAATCATGGTGGCGATTGACGTTAAGGAAGCTTACCGCAGCTTGAGATCTTCTTTGGGGGATGTATGCTCTAGACGAAGACTAGTCTTACAACCCCCCGAGGGGAATGTGACTTCTTTGAAATGCAGCCATATTATCTGAGCAAGGATATAGTGTTTTTACCTTGAACTGACGGCCATTATCTTTCTTAGCGAGGAAAGTAAGTTGTGGAGAACTGGGGAGCCGTTGAATTTATCAATCCCGGAAACCCGTCGAGAAAAAGCGGGCGATTGTTGTTTGGATGTAAGGAATTTGTCTGTCAATTTCAGCGGTCTTTGGGCTGTCAGAGACTTGGAATTGCAGACTGAGGCCAGCAGCATAACTGGTCTCATTGGGCCAAACGGTTCAGGTAAAACCACCGTTATAAATGTTATAAGTGGTTTAGTAAAGCCAGCAAGCGGGAGGATCATTGTTAACGGTAGGGATATTTTGGGAACCAAACCCCACCAGATCTGGTCTATGGGAGTAGGACGGACATTCCAGATTCCACAAGTGTTTGATGGGCTCTCCGTCCTGGAAAATGTTATGGTATCTAGTTATGTGAAGCGCAAAGTCAACAAGATACTCACAAGTCTTCCTATACGTTTGAGGCGCTGCCTGTTAGAGGAGGAAAAGGCAAGAGAAGATGCAATGCAAAAGCTAGAGCTGGTAGGCTTAAAGCAATGGGCACACGTGTCCGCTGCTACGTTACCAGGAGGTAAAAAGAGGATATTGGAGATTGCTCGCGCGCTGGCTGGAGATGTTACCGTATTGCTACTTTTGGATGAGCCAACAGCAGGAATGAATGCGGTGGAGAGCGCAGAAGTTATGGATATGGTAGCATCACTCAAAGAACATGGACTTTCGGTTCTTTTGGTGGAGCATAATGTGCCTTTGGTAACCCGAGTTGCAGACAAACTTTACGTTATCGCAGAAGGCAGGAAAATCTATGAAGGGGCGCCTGACGGAGCCTCTCATAACGCGGCAGTGATTCAATCTTACCTAGGTGCTGAGTGAGAGAGTTACTGGACGTTGAACAACTCGTTGTATGTTACGGAGATTCCGTCGCATTAAACGGTGTCTCGCTACGAGTATACGAGGGAGAGGTTGTTTGTGTTCTGGGTCGAAACGGAGCGGGCAAGAGCACTTTACTCAACGCGATTATGGGACTAGTCCAGCCTACCACCGGGAGGATTCGCTTATTAGGCAAAGATGTAGCTGGGCTGCAGACCTACAGACGAGTAAGGGCGGGGCTCTCACTCGTCCCTGAAGGCCGGAGGTTGTTTTCCTCCCTCGCAGTAGTCCAGAACTTGGCCCTAGGGGGATACAGGTTGAAAAATAGTCGGAGCAAATTGGCTATGGAAGTCCAAGGCATCTTGGAACTTTTCCCAAATCTGCTGGACCGACCGAAACAGAGAGCAGATACGTTAAGCGGGGGAGAACAGCAGATGCTAGCCATCGGTCGCAGCTTGATGTCCCATCCAAGGTTACTTTTGCTGGATGAACTGTCGCAGGGGCTCGCGCCCATTGTTGTAAGGGAGCTTTTCACGGTACTTCACAGGCTTAATGAAAGCGGGATGACTATTGTTTTGGCCGAGCAAAATGCCGTGGCTGCTTTGAATCTAGCTCACCGGTGTATCGCTTTGGAAACAGGGCGGGTTGCGTTTGAGGGCAGTGCTGAGGAGGCAAAAGCGAGCGAGCGAGTTTTTGAGTCTTATCTCGGTACAGGCTAAATTTGACTATAACGCTGAGTAGCAGAATAGAGGATGGCAGTGTTCGTGGCAGCGCCGAAGAGGCAGCGCTAGAAAAATAAAAGAAGTAGGTGATGGATCTGATAGTGGCTCGACCTAAGGGTGAGAAAGGTGACGCGCGAGGAAGTAGTTCTCCTGACGCAGGATTGGTGGCATCAGTTCGCAGCGGAAGTGTGTTAGGCGCTGCAAGGGCAGGTGAAGTCTGTTGCGCAGGAAACCAGTCCGGAGCCGCCCAAAGTGGAGATTCTGAGTGGTGGAATAGGGGTGGTGAGTTGGTTTCTGCCAGAGCCAAGGCGGACAGGCTTTAGATATATGCCACTGATAGGTCGATCAGTGGAGGAGGACCAATGGCTGTTGTAAACTAGTTTGGTCTCACTATTTATGTAGGGAAGTCAAAAGTAACCCTTCAGAAAAAATGATAGGAGGAAACAAGAAAATGTATAAAAGGCTAGCAAGAACCGTACCAGTCATCTTAGTACTGTGCGTGGTGGTGTGGTTAGTGGGTTGCAGCTCTGCGCCACCAGAGAAGTTAGAACCATATAAGATAGGGGGTGTTTTCGCACTGAGTGGCGCAGCTGCGACATCTGGAACGCCGGTGAGAGACGCAGCTCAGTTAGCAGTGGACTATGTCAATGAAGTCTGGGGCGGCATTAACGGGCACCCGCTTCAACTGATAGCAGAGGATGACCAAACCGATCCCTCAGTTGGAATCACAAAGCTGAAGAAGCTCGTACTTGAAGATAAGGTCAGTGCCCTTTTCAATTGCGGTCACAGCGCCGTTGGAACTGCTATCGCTCCCCTAATTGATAATTTCGGCGTGCCTACACTATACGGCTACGCAACAATGGAGATTGTTCCTAACATGAAAAAGTGGGGCTTTCGAGATTGGCACGCTGCGCCTGGCCAGGGCTACATGCAGGCAGCGGCTGCGGAGCAACTGGGAAAGGAGTATGGTGTAACCAAGTGGGGAGTACTGGTAGAGAATACTCCGTATGGCTCGGCTATAGCTGATGTTTTCAGAGAGAGGCTTCAAGCGAAGCCCGGGCTCCAAATAGTGGGGGAGGTGGGATTCGAGTATTCGGCACTGGAGATGACTTCCGAGGCCGCAAAGCTAGTAGCGAAAGGGCCAGAAGCAATTGCCGTTTTGTCGACCGGGGCGCCTGGGGGCCTCGCGGCTAAGAGTGTGCGTATGGCAGGTTTTAAAGGACCTTTACTCGTAGTAGAGCCAGTTGTCACAAAGATTGCCCAAATGGGGCCTCTTCTAGAAGGGACGATGGGTGCAACCGTATTCTTGCCCGGAAAAACCTTGGAACAGATCTCTCAACCGAGGCCGGCCATGAAGGTGGTTTACGAATACTGGAATAAGCGTGGTCTGGGAGCACCCAAGGGGTGGTGGGAACCCCTTGGATTTGAGCAGGTGATAATATTGGCTAACGCTATGAAGGCAGTGGGGCCGGACCGAGCGAAAATTCAGGCGTACCTAGATAACAACTTCGTATATGAGGGGGTGTTTGGGCAGGTCAGGTTTACGCCTAAGCAGCATGAGGGACTGTATATTGAAAGCTTCGTTATTCTCGAACTTAAAAATGGCGTGTTGGTTGAGCACATACCCAGATAAGGTATTGGCGGCGATCGAAGATTTTTGGGCTGAGAAACGCGGAGCTCATGAGGCTTTTATGCGGAGGTCTGATCTGGCATATTAACCAATCAGACCAGTGGCAGGGTGAGTTTCGATTGCGTGGTCACTTTGACAGGAGCCATAGAGGCTTCCCTGACTCGTTGGAATGAAGGGGAAAGTAGGTTATCTCTAGTGTCCTGACAGGACATTAGACAATGCTGTGATACCAATATCGACTCAGGAAGGAGCCTGAACGGGATGGAATGGAAAACAAGGGTTACTAAGCTTCTGGGTTCAGAGTATCCTATTGTTCAGGGGGCTTTCGCGGGATTTGGCACGTCCGCAATTGCCGCCCCTGTATCTGAAGCGGGTGGCTTCGGCATCATCACAGCTGCAGCCCTGCGAACTGCCGAAGGACTACGTGAGGATATCCGCAAGGCGAGGTCTATCACTGACAAGCCCTTTGGGGTGAACCTAACTGTTGGGTCGTCAGCATCGGTTGATGAGGTAAGGGAAGTCGCCATTCAAGAAAGGGTGCCCGTGGTCGAGACTTCTGGCTACAGGTCAGATGCGCACGGTAGGCGCCTAAAGGAGGCCGGGGTGAAGTGGATTCACAAGGTCGCTACCGTACAACACGCCCTAGCTGCCGAGCGCCAGGGCGCAGATGCGGTAGTCATTGTGGGGCTAGAAGGTGATGGGTTCAAGAGCATTGCGCAGCTTCCTACGCTGATAAGTATTACTAAAGCGGTAAGGCTCATCAAGATCCCAATTCTTGCTGCAGGTGGCATAGGCGATGCTCGTGGCTTCCTAGCAGCGCTTGCCATGGGTGCTGAGGGTGTCTACATGGGAACGGCCTTCATGGCGACCAAGGAATGCCCCATCGGTGATCAACATAAGAAGGCCCTCGTGGAAGCTCAACCTTGGGATCTCAAACGCCGCAACCGGATACTCGGTCCCCCCAACGCTGAGGAGTATCAAAGGATCATGCGGGAAAGAGATTCCATGCCTGAAGCTCAGTGGCTACGGCGGCTGGAAAGTGTTATGTTCAAGGAGGCGCCTGACGGACCTTTCTCCAAAGACCTGGCGGAGGATCCCGAAGAGGTGCTTAGAATTGTCGGCGGCTCGCTGGCGGTTGGGGTCATCGACAAAATAGTTACCGTCAAAGAGTTGATCGACTCCATAATCAGCGGAGCTGAACAGATTCTCGCCACTGGTCTATGCAAGAGGCGAGCCTAGAGCACCTCTGGAGCTGGGACTGAGGCATTGAGACAGATAGTACGCGTAGTAGTTGTTGAAAAGCGACTGACAAAGGAGATGTCGTGGAAGAGATTTTGAGCAGATTTAGAGTTATCGCGGCGATGGGCTACGCGGCGGCGCAGAATTGGAAGGCTACTGAAAATAAGGCGATGGTGGGCTGTACCCCGATGTACCTTCCGGAAGAGATCGTCCATGCTGCAGGCATTTTACCCGTCGTACTTCAGGCAAGTGATGAGCCAATCACTGTAGGTCAGCGGTTCATGCCTTCTTTCTTCTGTGATTTTGTTCGTTTTAGCATCGACTTGGTCATGAAAGGTAGACTCGACTTTCTTGATGGATTGATTTTCCGCGACACCTGCCTTCCAATGCGAGCGATGTGGTCTACCCTGAGGAGAAATGAGGGTATTCGGTGTCTTCGATTTGTTCAGTTGCCCTCAGACACAAGAAGGGCGGGGGCTCTATTCGCCACGATGCAGGAACTAGAGCACCTTAAGGTTACTCTGCAACAATTTACCGGAGGGGTCATTGAAGATGAGTCACTACGGCAAAGCATATTGATTTATAACAGGAATCGGGCTTTGCTCAGGGAGCTGTATGATCT
>CAZWDF010000086.1:0-5467 GCA_964632335.1 uncultured Candidatus Saccharibacteria bacterium
CGGGAACTTTATAGTCCTAGATGGCGTGGACTATAATATTGCCGATGTACTGGGCGTATCATCAATGTTCGGTCAGGGCTTCTTCTTCACGCCGGATAGCCAGCATCTGGCTGTTTTCACCCGCGATGGCTATCTGGTTGATGGCAAAGAGGTGATCCATTTTGACCCGCCGGCAGTGGTTCTCGAACACACGCCAGTATTGAGCCCTGACGGCCAGCGTATAGCTTACCTTGCCTACCGTAAAGGTGAGCCCACCGGTAAAGGAATGTATTCCGTTGTAGTAGATGGCAAACAGGGCAAAGAGTATTCCGTCACCGTAGGTTATCCGATATTCAGCCCGGACAGCCAACATGTCGCTTACTCCGTATCCGAGTACGGGGGCAAAAGGTCATTCGTTGTTGTGGATGGTATCGAAGGACGTGTTTACGATTTAGTTTCTACGCCGGTATTTGAATCTGCAGATCGCCTGCGTTATAACGCCAAGAAAGGTGACAGTCTCTACCTAGTAGAGGAGACGATAAAATGAACCGAGGACTAGCCATAATTGCATCATGTATTCTTCTTTTAGCTACGCTCCTTCTCTCAAATGGCTGCAATCTGTCTAAACGAGCAGAAGTGATACCCTCCACTACTCCGCCAGCCTCTGATACACCAACAACGAAACCCAATAGCCCCCCATCCTCAGCGATTATCGAGCCAACAAATAGATCCGTTACTGAGCGCCTCATCCTGCAAAACTATCCAACCGCATCGGCGGTGGTCATTAGTCCAGACGGGCGAAGGACCGCCTATTTTAGCGGACAGTCCATAGTAGTTGATGGCGTCGAGAGTAAGCTTAACCACCGGCCCATCCCGAATAGCCTTGTCTTCAGTCCCGATAGCAAGCGGCTGGCTTACGCAGCACTGAAAGACGATAAGTATATCGTCGTCGCAGATGGCGTTGAGGGCAAGCAATACGAAGGAGGAGCAGTATATCGCACGCCTCCCGTCCCCCGGTTCAGTCCCGACAGCCAGCATCTGGTATATGCTGCGATTGCGTGGGAGGATCTCTACAAGCCATTCATTGTCATAGATGGCGTAGATGGCGACGCAATTTCTTCAGATTTTGTCTATACCCCGGACGGCAAACATCTAGCCTACGCTGTTACGGTATCGAATACCATAAAAGCCACCGTTAAAGACGGTAATGTGGTGGTGACCGGCGAGCGAGCTGGGGTGCGAGTGATGGTAGATGGAATAGGGGGCAAGAGGTACGATAGGATACAGCCTGATAGTCTTGTCTTGAGTCCCGATGGTAACCGCATTGCCTATGTGGTTGAAACTGATAAAAAATTCGTAGTAGTAGATGGAATCGAGGGAGAACAGTACTTTGCCGTGAAATACCTCGTTTTCAGTCCCGACGGCAAGCGGTTTGCTTACTGGGGACAGAACGTGGAATTTTCCATGGTGGGCGGCGCGGTTGACCAGAAGAACTTTGTCGTGGTAGACGGGGTAGCCCGCCCAACACCTTATTCACTCAGCTGCATCCAGAGTCTGTTCTTCACGCCGGACAGCCAGCATGTAGCCTTTTTCACTCCTTCTTCTCTTGTAGTTGATGGAACTGAGACGAAGATAGACACTCCCGCCTCAATCAGTAGCTTCCCGCCGGTTTTGAGCCCCGATGGTAAGCGCCTGGCTAACGTTACTTTTCGTAAAGACGAGTCTTCGGGCAAACTAATGGGGTTTGTGGTCGTGGACGGCAAACCGGGCAAGGAGTACGACGGGGGCGCAGGTTATTTTGCGCTTACTTCTGCGGTATTCAGCTCTGATAGCCAGCACGTGGCCTACCCTGTCCACGAAAACCAGGGCAAGAGAGCATTTGTTGTCGTGGACGGTATTGAGGGACGGGTCTACGATTCGGTTTCCAAACTAGGCTTTGACTCGCCAGACCGCCTGCGCTACAACGCTGTAAAAGGTGGCAGTCTTTACCTGGTAGAGGAGTCGATAAAATGAGCCGAAGAATAGCCGTGATCCTATCATGTGTTTTTATCTTGGCCACGCTGCTTCCATCAATCGGCTGCAATATAAATCCACACGAGCAGCTAATCACAAAATTGGAGGCGACTAAATTTAATGGGCGCGATTACTTTCCTGGGCTTGGCTGGTACATGATAAGCCCAGACGGAAAACATATTGCCCGCAATTACTATGAATCTACCGAAATCAAATCGATTGATCTATCGCGGAATTCAAAAGTTGCTATAGTCGTCGACAGCTCAAGAGGCAAGCTGTATGATGCCATTCAATGGTTCCTCTTCAGCCCGGATAGTAAAAGATATGCCTATGTCGGTGTGAAAGACAAGAAGTACGTGGTCGTGGTGGATGGAGTCGAAGGCAAAACGTATGACTATGCGCCGTTCGGTCCATCAATGGAAATGCCGATTATTTTCAGTCCGAACAGCCGTCACGTTGCTTATGCCGTGCGCACTGGCCCGAAGAATTACATAGTCGTAAAGGATGGCGTGGAGGGAAGGCAGTATGATTGGCCTGAGACCCATTATTCGCCGGGGCCTTCTTCCATTCAAATGTTATTCAGCCCGGATAGCAGGACATTAGCTTATGTCGGTTTCATACAAATTCCGGGCAAGAATCCGGGCATTTGTAACAGGGTCGTGGTGCAGAATGAAGTTGAAGGAAAGCAATATAACGGAGTATACTCCATCACATTCAGCCCTGACGGCCAGCGTATAGCCTATGTTGCGGATGCTAACGATATCAATAACAATAACTATTTCGCTGTTATCGATGGTGTTGAAGGCAGACGTTGCCACTACCAGATCCCCAGCATCCTGTTTAGTCCAGACAGCAAGCGTACGGCTTACGTGGCCACAAGCGTAAACGAAACGCATCATGAAGGCCTGTGCGTATTCCTTGACGGTATTCCGGGCAGGCAATACGCAACCTGGACGATTACCGGCTTGGCCTTCAGCCCGGACAGTCAGCACCTGTCGTACATCGTCGGCTCCGATGTTCTTATTACAGACGGGGTAGAGCAGAAATTGCCTGACCGCTCACATGGTGTTAAATTCAGTCCGGATAGCAAGAGAATGGCCTACATAGCTCCTGCTTCCACGGATATCTATGAAAGGAAATGGGCCGTTTTTTTAGACGAGCAGCCAGGGAAACCATATAACGATATTTTCGACCTGACCTTCAGCCCGGATAGCAAGCATCTTGCCTATAGAACATACACCGGACAGGATGTTACGCGAGGTTTCGTGGTGTCTGACGGTATGGAGGGCCCACAATACAGCAACGTAACGGATATCGTTTATAGCAGTGACGGACGGTTGGCTTATATTGCCTATAAAGCCAACATCAACCAGCAATTCGTCATCCTTAATGGCGTTGAAGGCAAGTATTATGACTGGATGTCCAGACCGGCTTTCAGCCCGGACGGTAAACATCTGGTCTATTTTGCTCAAGAGCGCCAGGATTTCTTTGCCGTCGTCGACGGTGTGGAGATGAAACACTACGAGCGTATATTGGGACATGAACGCAACTCGCCAAATCAACCTCCTTCCATCAGGTTCGATGGATCTTCTACCTTCTGCTATATGGTTTTACAGGAGCGAAATGTCTATCTGGTAACCGAAAAATTAAATTAAGATAGCTCTATCAGGCACGGGGTTTTTATGAAGAAGATGGTTGTAATGCTAGTACTCCTGGTGATTTTATTACTTCCTGCTACGTCCATGGCAGGTTGCTCGGCGGGGTCAGCCAGCGAAGCGGCGAACCGCTCAGTAAAGGAACGTCTTATTGTGAGAGACCTGGATTTAAACTACCCTATGTACCCGGTGAACTACGTACTCAGCCCTGACCTGAGACGGATCGCCTATGTACTGCAGAAAGGCAATTATCATTCGGTCGTCATCGACGGAGTAGCGGGCAAACAATATGACAAGGTTGAAAACCTGGCATTCAGTCCCGATGGCAAACTGGTAGGTTATGTGGCTACAAGCGGCACTCGGAAGATTGTGGTGCTGGAAGGAAAAGAGACTGCCACCTACGACTACGTCGATATTTTCAACGGGCTTAAGTTCAGTCCGGACGGCCGGCATGTGGCCTATCTCATCCATAAACTCGATGTTTCCGGCAGCGGGCCAGATGTCTGGCACGCTGTGGTATTGGATGGCGTCGAGGGCAAGCATTACCCGGGTATCTTTTATGGCCCCATATTCAGCCCTGACAGTAATCATATGACCTATTCGGTAGACATTGGGAACAGCCGGGGATTCGTAGTTACGGACGGTATGGAAGGAAAGGTTTACACTTCCATTATGGCGCCTACCTGGAGCGCCGATAGTCAGAAGCTTTTATACTGCGCCAAGGATCCCGCTACCGGCAAAGTAATCATTGTGGTTAACGGCGTGGAAAGCAAGCAGTACTATTCTGTCTGGGGAACCTTCAGCCCGGACGGCAAGAGGGTTGTCTTAAAGGTTAAGGAAGGTAATGATTCTATCATCGTCATCGATGGGGTGGAGAGCCGATACCAGGGCGATATCACCGGCCCTTTCTATAGTCCTGATGGCAGCCGGATGGTCCACCAGGTGAAACTGAAAGCCGGAAAAGCTTTCATGGTTATCGATGGCAAAGAGGGCGAGCACTACGATTCTCTGGGCGGCTACTGGTTCAGCCAGGACAGTAACCACGTGGCTTACACCGCCATGACGAACAACAGGTGGTTTCTGGTCGTGGATGGGGTACAGGACCGGGAACTTGACCGCGGATCGGGCGTGACTTTCAGCCCGGACTGGCGGCGTACGGCTTACGTGAACAGGGTCGGCACGGGAAAAGACATGAAAAACGTCCTGGTCGTTGACGGGACGGCGGGCAAGCCATATGCAAGTATCGGTGAAATTGTATTCAGCCCGGATAGCCGGAGAGTGGTATACGTTGCCCACCCCGACCTGTCTGGGCAGGTGGTTGTTGAAAACGGAGTTGAAACACAACGGTACACGTGGACTGAGAGCGTGGGGACAGGTAGTTCGAACAACTACCCGACTATCAAGCCTGTCTTCAGCCCTGACAGCCGACACCTGGCGTACATCGTGGCAATATTCGATTTCAAGTTAAAGAGCCTCAAGCAGGTCGTCATCTATGACGGTAAACAGGGAAAAGAGTACGATAAAATCAACAATTTGCAGTTTACCTCTGATAGTAGGCACCTAATTTATACAGCCTACGCACTCAAGGATAAAAAGGACCCGCGTTCCCAGCACTGGTATGTGGTTATCGACGGCGAGGAACGGGAATACACCATGCTATTAAACGGCAAGGTTATCTTCGATTCCGATAACACGCTGCACTACCTCGTATCCAGGGGAAAAGATATCTACCTGGTGGAAGAGAAATTGAACTAAAAGGTCCGATAATTACTAATGGTCTCATAATAAAATGGTCTCACTATGTGGCAGCATAGACTGTC
>CAZWDF010000087.1:0-5456 GCA_964632335.1 uncultured Candidatus Saccharibacteria bacterium
TAAAAGAATGTTTGGGCACAGGGAAAGTAGCTTCTCAAAAAATTAGAATTCCTTTTTTCGGTACTGTCGATGTTGCAAAATTATCTTTACCTGCTTTGACTCTTGTTCTGGGGATTATGGACGGATTTAATCCCTGCGCAATGTGGGTTTTGATTATTTTAATTTCCCTGCTTTTATCACTAAGGTCTCGAAAAAAAATAGCTCTGGTTGGGGGAACGTTTATTTTTGCTGAAGGGCTTTTATATTTCCTTTTTATGGCCGCTTGGCTGAATATTTTTTTGGTAATGAAGAATGTTTCTTTAATCCGGATTTTAATTGGAATTTTTGGAATCAGTTTTGGGATTTGGCGGATAAGGGACTTTATCGTTTGGAAACCGGGGGTTTGCAAAGTTGTTGACCATTCAGGGTCGCAAGAGAAAATTATGGCTAGAATTCAAAATATCTTGAAGCCAACAACTGTACCGGTGACGATTCTCGGTGTGATTGCCTTGGCTTTTGGAGTAAACATAATCGAATTTTTTTGCTCGGCTGGTTTCCCTGTAATGTATACTCGAATTTTGGCCATTCAAAACATTAGTGGAATCCAATATTATCTTTATCTGTTTTTCTACAATATTTTATATATGCTTGATGATTTTTTGGTTTTTGGAATCGCCTTTTTTACCTTAAATCGCTTAAGCTTCTCGGATAAATATAATCGATATTCAACATTGGTTGCCGGACTCCTGATTTTTGTTTTGGGAATTCTGTTAATCTTTAAACCAGAGCTTTTAATGTTCGGCTAAACCCTACGAATTACGAATCTTTACGAATATACGAATTACGAATATAATAAATATTGATTCGTGGTCGATGAAGTTTACCTCCTTCGGAGTTTGCCTTCATCTTCCACCCTTCGCTAACGCTCGGGTATCCGAAGCCGAAAATTCGTAAATTCGTACAACGGCTTCGGTAAAAAGGTCGTTGCAACTAATTATTAATTGTTAATTATTATGGATTTAAAGGGTAAAGTAGCTATTATTACCGGAGCGAGAAGAGGAATGGGCAAATCCCATGCTAAAACTTTTGCCAAGTCAGGAGCAAAAGTGGTGGTCGCGGATATTTCCCTTGAAGAATGCCAGCAGGTGGTAGATGAAATTAAAAAAGAAGGTGGCGAGGCGATAGCGGTAAAATGCGATGTGACAAAAAAAGAGGATATTGATAATATGGTCAAGGCGGCAGTGGGAAAATGGGGGAAAGTAGATATTTTAGTTAACAATGCTGGAATCTGCCAATTTAAACCATTTTTGGAGTTGACGGAAGAAGAGTGGGACAGAACCATAAATATTAACCTTAGAGGTTATTTTTTATGTGCCCAAGCCTGCGCTAAAGAAATGGCAAAACAAAAGTCGGGGGTTATCGTCAATGTTGCCTCAGTTGCCATGGGTCAGGTTGGAGTTGGTATGCCAGCCCTTGCTCATTATTGCGCTTCAAAAGGCGGAATAGTAGCAATGACAGAGGCCTTAGCCCTGGAATTAGCTCCTTTTAATATCAGAGTTAATGCAATTTCACCCGGAGCAATTGATACTCCAATGACTGAAGCATCGAAAGTCGACCCAAAAATGATGGAAGCAACCCTGGCAAGGATTCCACTTCGTCGGATGGGAAAACCAGAGGAGGTTTCCAATCTGGTTTTATTTTTGGCCTCAGATGAGAGTTCTTACGTGACTGGTTCTGTCGTGGTAATTGATGGTGGTTGGTTAGCAGGATAGTCTTCGGGCAGATTGTCTCGGGTGACTGCTAAGGATTCGCTCAGGCACCTTGCCTCAGGGAGCACGCAGTCGGCTTTAGCGATAAGAAAAGTTTTATTCCCAGCCGCTGCTATTGCTCGCCAAGCCTCAATTATCTTAAAAGAAAATTCAAATTATTTCTCAGGCTTGGCTGCGCAATGCTCCCTTCAGCAAGGATGTCTTCGTTCAATTATTCGTATATTCGTAAATATTCGTAATTCGTAGGGTATATGAAAATCACTGAAAATACAACTTTGGCTGAGGGCTTGGGAAAGCCGGAATTGGTTAAAATCTTGACAAAATATAATTTGCCCTGTCTGAATTGTCCGTTTGCTAAAATGGAAATGGAAAATTTGAAAATTGGCGAGGTTTGCAAAATGTATGAGATTAATCTCGCGGAATTACTTAAAGAGTTAAATCACTCTTTACAATAAATAATCTTTGTGGTAATAATAAAAATATGATAGAAAAATTTAGCAAAAATTTAATACCAATAGCCATTATCGTTGCCGGGATAATCATTGCCGGAGCCCTGATTTATCTAAATCAAGGAGGTCACCTATTCACCCTCCCGGTCAAAGAAAAAGCTTCCGAAGGTACATCTCCTCAACAGGTGGCGGAAAAGGCGATAAATTATATTAATCAAAATATGAAGACCCAATTGCAGGGGCAAACCGCTTCTTTGGGAAATGTGACCGAGGAAGACGGAGTTTATAAATTCCGTCTTAAAATAGGAGAAGCAGAATACGATTCTTACGTGACGAAAGATGGTAAACTTCTTTTTACTGAAGGTATCAATATAGAAGAGAAGAAACCGGCAACTTCAGCTGAACAGCCAAAAACATGTGAG
Organism: uncultured Candidatus Saccharibacteria bacterium; assembly: GCA_964632335.1. Classification (GTDB taxonomy): domain Bacteria; phylum Patescibacteriota; class Minisyncoccia; order Minisyncoccales; family CAZWDF01; genus CAZWDF01. The sequence continues at coordinate 2,620 of CAZWDF010000087.1, forward strand.
GATATTAAAAAAGTGGATAGCCCTTCTTTAGAAGCTTTTGTGGTAAGTAAATGCCCTTATGGATTACAAATGCAGAGAATTTTATCTGAAATTGTAAAAAATATTCCTTCTTTAGCTGAGAATATGAAGGTTAAATATATTGGTGCGATAGAGGGGGATAAAATAACTTCAATGCATGGAGACGAAGAGGCGCAAGAAAATCTTAGACAAATTTGTATTAGAGAAGAGCAACTAAATAAATATTGGAATTATATTGACTGCCATATTAAAAAAGGAGAGGTAGAGGGTTGTCTAGCAACCGCTGGTATTGATGAAGCTAAATTAAGTAATTGTATGACCGATAGTTCGAAAGGATTGAAATACGCAAAGGAGGATTTTGATGCTCAAGAAAAATATAAAGTAACAGGTTCGCCAACTTTAATTTTGGACGAAGAGAAAGTAAACGAATTTGATTTTGGCGGAAGGACTGCTGAAGCAGTCAAAACCTTACTTTGTTGCGGATTTAAAACAGAGCCCGGTACTTGTTCTCAAAAATTAACTGAAGATTCGGCGGCCACAGGATTTTCGGAAACATATAGTCAGTCTTCAGGTTCTTCCGGGGGGAGTTGTGGGGAATAAAAATCAAAAATTTATGGTAAAAATTTATACCAGCCCCAGCTGCCCGTATTGCTACACCTTAAAGGAGTTTTTAAAAGAAAAAGGAATTGAGTTCGAAGAAATTGATGTTTCTAAAGATGAAAAATCCAGGGAAGAGATGATAAAAAAATCGGGTAAGTTAGAAGCACCTATTATAGAAATCGATGGCCAAATTGTGGTAGGATTTGATAAAGAAAAAATAGTAAAATTGCTAAAGCTTAAGGAATAAGCAATGGCTTATTCCTTTCGCCTCTTCATTTTGATTCAGAGAATAAAAGAATAATATGGCAATTAAAATTGCTATCAACGGTTTTGGCCGGATTGGCCGGCCAGTTTTTAGAAGGATAATTGATAACCACCCTAATTTAGAGATAGTGGCGATTAATGATTTGACTGACACCAAAACCCTGGCTCATTTATTGAGATACGATTCCGTTTACGGAATTTATCAAAAACCGGTTAAATTTACCGAAAAAGAATTATTATTGGATGGAACAAGAGAGGGCAAAAGCATTAAGGTTTTAGCCGAAACCGACCCCTCAAAATTACCCTGGAAAAAACTGGGAATTGACATCGTTTTGGAATGCACCGGTCGTTTTACTGATTATGACGGGGCAAAAAAACATTTAGAAGCCGGAGCCAAAAAAGTAATAATTTCTGCTCCTTCAAAAAATCCAGAAAACCTGCCTACCGGTCAGGCAGGCCTGCCTACCGGTCAGGCAGGAATTCCCTCTTACATTTTGGGAGTCAATGCCGAACAATTTGATCCTCAAAAAGATGAAATTTGCGATATGGCTTCTTGTACTACCAATTGTTTGGCTCCGGTAGCTAAAGTCTTAAATGACAATTTTAAAATAATTCGGGGCTTTATGACCACTATTCATAGTTACACTAATGACCAGTGCATTTTAGATTTGTCTCACAAAGACTTGAGAAGAGCCAGGGCGGCTGCCTTAAATATCATTCCAACCACAACCGGAGCGGCCAGAGCTATTGGAAAGGTGATTCCTGAGTTGAAAGGAAAATTAGATGGTATTGCCTTTCGGGTTCCAACGCCAACCGTTTCGGTCTTGGATTTAATTTGCGAAGTAGAGAAAAAAACAACCGCTGAAGAAATAAATTATACTTTCAAAAAAGCCTCCCAGAAGAAAGAATTTCAAGGAATTTTGGGAATTGAAGATGCGCTTTTAGTCTCCTCTGACTATATTGGAAATTCCTTTTCAGCCATTGTCGATGCGCCTTTGACCATGGCAATTGATAATTTGGTTAAAGTAGCCGCTTGGTATGACAATGAGTGGGGTTACGCCTGCCGTCTGGCCGAATTCGCCGAATATGTCGGAGAAGAAAGCTCTAAATAATTGAAGTCAAATAATTGAAGTCGGACTTCCATTATTTCTGGTCGGGGTTTTGCCCCGATTTTTAATTTAGGGTATAATAGAGTAAGTTAAAAACCAGAGCACAAAACAAAGTTTTATGCTCGGTCGAGCACATAAAATTATGTGCTCTGATTAAAAGTGAAAAATTAAAAATTATGATTAAGAGAGGAGAGTTATACTATCCCACAAAAGAATTTAAAAAAAGAGCTTGGATAAAGGATAAAAAAATCTATCAAGAAGCTGGTAAAGATCCGGTTAAATTTTGGGAAAAACTTGCTAAAGAACTCTATTGGTTTAAACCTTGGAAAAAGGCTTTTTTACATAAACCTCCTTATTTTCAGTGGTTTGTTGGAGGAAAAATAAATATTACTTCCAATATTTTTAAAACCAACACCCGAGGTTGGTTAAAATTAAAAAATAAAACAGCAATAATTTGGGAACCGGAGCCGCCAACAGAAAAATCGCGAACCTTCACTTACGAAGAGCTCTTTAAAGAAGTTTGTAAACTTGCCAATGCTCTAAAAAAATTGGGAGTGAAAAAAGGAGACAGGATAGGAATTTATTTGCCAATGATTCCAGAAGTATTAATTTCGATGTTAGCTTGTGCCAGAATTGGGGCAGTTCATGCCATTGTCTTTTCAGCCTTTTCACCAACTGCCCTTAAGGTAAGATTGCAAGATACCGAAGCAAAGATTTTAATAACCGCTGATGGATATTTTCGCCGGGGTAAGACAATTTGCCTAAAAGAAGCCGCAGATGAGGGGATCAGGGAGACAAAAGTTGAAAAAGTGATCGTCGTCAAAAGATTAAAAAATGAAATAAGCT
>CAZWDF010000088.1:0-5450 GCA_964632335.1 uncultured Candidatus Saccharibacteria bacterium
CCGTATTATTCATACCAACTATAAACTCTGTGACAGATGCCATTTACAATAATTCCCTTTACACTAATTATACAGCGACAAGCACTCTGCAATATACCTCATATTTGCAAGGGCACATGGGCATATTCCTATTGGCAATAATTGTAATTTCAGCAATAATAATGTATGGCAAGTTAAGGTTTGGAAGAGGTGGTGGCGGTGGATACTAAACGACTTTTGCTTCTGTTAGTTCCTTTATTATTGTTTGCTTCAGCAAACGCTATCCTTCAGACTCATTCTTATGATGAGGCCACAAAGACAGCAACCATAAGCGACTGGTTTGGATTGAGCAAGGTGATGGAAGTGAAGCTGGTGGATAATTCAGACATCTGCCTGATAGACTGCTACTCTGTGCTGAACATAACAGCTTACAAGGACATAACGACAAACACGAAGGATTATGCCCTGATGGCAAAATCTGTAACCAACAAGGAAGCAAGCATCAATACCAAAATATCAGTTCTCACAACGGCGAGGGAAATAAAGACTCCAATATTTGAAGATTGTATTGTCAAGCAAATAGATAACATAACTGAAAAGACAACAGAGATTAAGAGCAGATGCGATACCGGAAAGGTTGAAACGACTTATAAGGATTATTCCTACTGGAAGGAAACTGATTTTTCAAAGCTTGAGTTCAAGGATGGGCAAACTTACACCATAAAAATAGAAGCCAAGAAGCCGATAAACAAGGCAGTTGATTTTATCCCGACACTTTATTCCGAGCAGATAAATGAGTGGGTCTGGTGGAATGCTGGCTGGCTTTACAAGCAACAGTTTAATGTATCAACATCATCAGGCACAACGCCAGCCCCATATCAAGTTGGATTAAATATTACTTATACTGGAAATATGCAAGCAGATTTTGATGATTTACGGTTTATAAATGGAACAGAGACAACGGAATTGGATTACTGGATAGAGAACAAGTCAAATAGTAATTGGGCTTATATATGGGTAGAAAGTCCTTATAATTTAAGTGCAGCAAATACTACCTTCTATATGTATTATGGAAATGCAGGAGCAACAACAACTGCAGACCTGAATAATACTTTTGATGGAAATGGAGATAACTTTACGAGAGCAAATAGCCAAACAGTTAATAATGGCTGGACAGAAGTTGAAATAGCCAATTCAAATATATCAATAAGTGATAACAAATTAAAACTTATTGGTCCAAGTGCAGGTGCAACACTAGCGAGAGTATATAAAACATATACTCTGACAGCAGGAACTACAAACTATTCGCTTGGAGGTTTAGTGAATATAAGCCAAACAAACCAAGATGAGGTGCAGTTTGCACGGATGACAGATGGTGCTAACAACGATATAAATTTAATGCGAGGTCATGGTGATGGACATATTTATACTTTACAACCTGTTGTAAATTTTGTAGATAGTGGTGTTTCATATTCCGCAAATGTAAATTATAGATGGAGAATAGATTATGATGCAACAGATGGAAAAGTGATGTATTGGTTCAACAATGCAAACATAACGAATTGGGTTTTGCCATACACAGCAAATGTTCCAACACTAATGGAACACGATTATTATGCTTCTCCTGGAACATATTATATAGGATATGATTATCTCCGACCTTTGGCACAAGTAGAACCTACTGGAAGCTTTGGAATAGAAATACCAGCTTCAGGATTATCAGTCTCACCAAATGCCCCAGCAGATGCAATAGTATTCAACGATACAACAACCATAGACTTCAATTTTACTGCAGTCTCAACATCAGATTTATCCTTCTTATGCGATTTATATATAAACGGAACTCTGGAAGGAACTGAGCCAGCAACAGCAAACAACACTTTAACAAACTTTAATGTAGTAGGATTAAGCTATGGAAGCCATAACTGGCTAGTAAATTGCATAGATTCAACTATGTCAGTGAACAGCACAATAAGGACTTTCAGCATAGTAGACGCAACATTTCCAACCTCAACATTAGTCAGCCCTAGTGGAGTTGTAGTCTCAAACTCAACAACCTTGAACTTCACTTGCACCTCAACAGATAATATCCAGCTAAAGAACGCTACGCTTTATTGGGATTATGCAGGCTGGGCTTCTAATGGGACAGAGACCATAACAGGAGTAGCAAACTCAACAACCTTCACAAGGACAGTTAATTTTACAGCAGTAAATCCTCTGACTTGGAATTGTGAGATATGCGATAATTCAAGCAACTGTGCGTTTGCTCCAGCAAACTATTCAGTTGCAGCCTTTTTCATAACAGTCTCGGCAGCAGCTTGTCCAGGAGGATGGGTGGCTGCACAGAACTATACTATTGTGGATGAAAACAACATAACAAATCCAGTTACTTCAGATGTAACATTAAATTTGCGATATGGAGATATTTCAAATCCTTATGTAGATACTTATAATGGAACATTATCAGGCGTAACTAGCTTTAATATTTGTGTCATCCCAAGTTTAGCTCCATATTATATTGGTTATGGAGAAATCCAGCATGTAGGAACTAATTACGTAGATAGAAGGTATTATTTATGGACAAATTCAACTCTGACAAATGTAACCGAATACAAATACTTATATAATTTACAATATAGCAATACTACTTCATACTCGCAATCTTGGACAATAGGAAATGCAACTAACAGCCAGACCAATACAACAACTGCTCAGCAATCATCAACTCAATATGCCACAAGTTTCTATTTCGTATTTACAGACATGGCTCTGAACAAATATTCTGGCTTTTATGCAGAATTATTAAGATGGTATCCAGCTCTAGATTCTTACAATAATGTAGAGATGTCAAAGACAGATAGTAACGGACAAGGCTTGATGAGATTAGTCACCGAGAATGTAGATTACAAGGTGGGATTGTTTTACACAAATGGAACATTAGTCAAGTTATCCGACCCAACAAGATTAAGCTGTCAGACTTATCCATGCACTTATACTATGAGGATAGACAGCTTGGACACGTCATACTTAATCAAATGGGGTTATCAAGTGGCATTAACTTGGAATAATGCAACCAAATTTTATACATTCACTTGGAATGACCCCGCTTCTTCAGGACATAACTTAACCTTTACAACATACAAGGACACAGGCAGTAATTCAATAGTAGTCTGTAACCAGACTTCAGCAGTTGCAACAGGAACTATGTCTTGCAATATGTCTTTATACGCAACTTCAGGGCAGTTAAGGGCAGAAGTCTGGCGTTCTTCAGCCGACCATTCACCTATGATTACCAGAACAGATGATGTCACTTCATCAGTATTCACCGGAGCTTTGGGTATGCTGATAGCTTTCATAATATTCATGACTTTGGCTCTGATAGGAACATTCGCCCCAGAAGCAGCGATAATATTATCTGTCATAGGCTTGATACCAGCAGTAGCCTTGCACGTCTTAACTTTGACAATAGCTTTCCTGTTTGCAGTTATGGGTGTGGTGGCAATACATTTACTGAAGAGGGTGTCATAGATGGTATTGATGAACAAGAAAGGACTGACTATTTCTGGCGTAACTGAAGCAGTAGTGTTAGCCTTAATCTGTATTGTATGCTTTACTGGAATATTAGTTGATTTGGATTATCATTACGCTAAAAATCATGCTGGAAGTCTTGACTTGCCAAATGCTACGATAGAACAACTACAACAGGCAACAGGAACTCTGAAAAATACAACTGAAAGTGGAGAAGCATCTACAACAGCTTCAGGACTATCGTTAAGTTCAAGCTGGGCTTTAGTTCTGGCTATATGGAGCATAATCTGGAGAGTGGTGGCTGGTGGCTGGATTACTGCATTAGTAGTCGGAGCTATGCACGCTACTGCTGGAGCATACTTGATTGGCTATGCTATTCAAGCCATGTATCTATTTGGGCTTGTGCTTGCTGTTGTGAGGATATTCTTCCGCGTTAGGCCCTGAATAGAGGTTACTAAATAGATGGAATTAGAAGAGAAAAGAAGAAAAAAGGCGTATATGAGAAAATGGAATAGAAAAAATCCAGACCATGCACGAGAACTTTGGAGAAAGGCAAGAACTGGTGAAGCTGGGGTAAGAAGAAGAGAACGAGATAAAGCATATTATTTGAAAACAAAAGCAAATGGAAAGCGAGCAGAATATAGAAAGAAAATGAAATTCATAAATTCAGTCAGAGATTGGACTTTATACCATTTCAAAGGAATTAAAAAAGAATGTGAAAATTGCCATTCAACAGAGCAATTACAATTCCATCATTTTGTTTATCGTATTCCATCTGAAAGAGAAGACTTCATGATTTTATGCCGACCTTGCCATGAATTATTAGATAGAAAGAACCCTGGCGAACCAATAGGAGATGAACTATGACAAATGTTACATTACTTTGGGGAAATGCAACAAGCATAACTAACTTGCTCGGAATGGCTAACACAAATACTGGTGGCTGGTTCTGGGCGGCTATCTTAATAACTTTCTGGATAGTCTTGATTATGTCTTTAATCAACTGGAGATTTGAACAAGCCATGATAACAAGTTCTCTGATTACAACTATGGCTGGCGTTATGTTGGTGTATGTAGATTTAATAGAGTGGTGGGTATTATTAATTCCATTTTCAGCCTTCATGTTTTTCATCTTATCAATATTGGCAACATCAACCAGAGAAAATGTATGAGATTGTATTAATAGACATTCCACTGGCTTTATTTTAGGTTGCTTTACCATGTTACTTCTTTTCTATTTTTTCTATATATTCAAGAATGTGTGACACATTTCTTCACAAATAACTTACATTTAGTAAGATGTATTACATTTCTTTATATATAGACAATAATACAAAATTAACTGGTGAAACAAGATGTTTCAAAATTTGATTGGATTAGCATGGGGTATTGGAGCATTTGCTTTGATTATCGGTATAACAACCGTAGTGCTTCAGAACTTCGGCGCAGCAGTTGGCGGCACAGCCAATACAACAGTAGTCTATTTGCAAGGACAACTCGGTCAATCTGGATTAGCAGGTTGGGCTCCAGCAATAATTGCTTTGAGCGTAGGGCTGTTATTCCTCGGAGCATTTGCTTTAACTGGAAAGAAGGGCTACTAGTTAGGTGATTGAAAATGTTTCAAAACCTAATTGGTTTGGCATGGGGTGTAGGAGCTTTTGCCTTAATCATAGGTATCAGCATAATTGTATTGCAGAGTTTCGGCTCGGCAGTAGCTGGTTGTGCGACATTATATACCTATAATGTAAGTGCAGAGTTGTGTCAGGAAGATGCCAACGCATCACACCAAGTAGCAGCAAGTATAGGAACTCAGAACGTAAATTACTTGGGAACGCAGTTGGGAACATCAGGACTGGCAGGCTGGACACCGGCAATAATTGCTCTATCAGTAGGGCTGTTATTCCTCGGAGCATTTGCTTTAACTGGAAAGAAGGGAGCATAAG
>CAZWDF010000089.1:0-5278 GCA_964632335.1 uncultured Candidatus Saccharibacteria bacterium
AAAATGGTATGTAATTAACCAGGAAGGCGACTGGCTGGAATTCGCCGACAAAGAAGAAGAAATCGAATGGCGAATAATAAAATAATAACAATGGACAAAGAACAATGAATCCTAAAATAATATTTATAGGAACGCCGGATTTTAGCGCTATTATTTTGAAAACACTTTGCGAGAGTGAATATAAGCCGATTTTGGTTGTAACTGCTTCAGATAAACCGGTTGGCAGAGGGCAGATTTTAACGCCGCCGCCAGTAAAGATAACTGCTCAAAAACATAAAATCCCAATTTTACAACCAGAAAAAATTTTAGATTCTAAATTCGAAATTCTAAATTCTAAACCCGATTTAATAGTGGTGGCTGCCTATGGTCAAATTTTGCCAAAAGAGATTTTAGAAATTCCAAAAAATGGCTCATTGAATGTTCATCCTTCTTTGCTTCCAAAATACCGAGGTCCAACCCCTATTCAGACGGCTATTTTGAATGGGGATAAAAAAACGGGAGTGACGATTATTTTAATGGATGAGAAAATTGACCACGGACCGATTATTAATCAAAGGGCATTAGAAATTGAGAAAAATGAGACGGCGACCACTCTTCAAAATAAGTTAGCTGAGTTTGGAGCAAGTCTTTTATTGGAAACTATCCAAAAATGGCAAAAAGGAATGCTTAAAACTTATCCTCAAGATGAAACTAAAGCAACTTATACTAAAATTTTGACTCGGGAAGACGGCAGAATTAATTGGAAAAAAACTGCCCAAGCGTTAGAAAAAGAGGTTAGGGCTTATACTTTATGGCCAGAGAGTTTCACTTTTTGGGAGAGGCGAGGCGGGCTAATTTTTAGAATAAAAATTTTGAAAACCAGAGTTCAAAAATCAACAGGAGGGGTTAGCTACCCTATTGGTAAAACCTTAGTTGTCCCTCAAAATGAAATCGGTATTCAATGTGGTGGCGGTTTTTTCCCAGAGAGAGGGGAAGATTTTTTAGTTATCGAAAGATTAAAAATGGAGGGAGGAGGAGAAATGGGCTCCGAAGAATTTTTAAGAGGCCACCCAGAATTTATTGGAACAATACTTAAATAATTTTCAATTTTCAATTGTGCTCAACTATTTTGACCTACGTAAAGGAACAAGATTTATTTTAGAGGGCCAGCCCTACGAGGTTTTGGAATTTCAGCAAATGTATAAAGCTCAAGATATGGTGGTGGCAAAAACAAAACTTCGGAATTTAATTACCGGGAGAGTTCATGAGAAAAATTTTCATCAAGGTGACACCTTTGAAGAAGCCGAATTAGAGAAAATTGAGATAAAATTTCTTTATTCTCACCCCGATAGGAAATCTGCGGTTTCCAACGGGGCAAGTCAAGGAAAATTTGGCTTTTGTGAAACGCAAAATCCAAGAATCCGTTTTGAATTGGTCGAAGAACAAATTGGTGAAGGTTCAAAATTTTTAAAATCGAATCAAATTCTGACTGGTATTAAATTTCAAGGAAAAATTATTAATATTTCTCTGCCAATAAAAGTTCAATTGAAAGTAACCGAGGCGCCTCCGGGAGTTAAGGGAGAAAGAGCCCAAGCTGGAACAAAACCAGTAACCTTAGAAACTGGAGCTAAAATCAATGTCCCCCTATTTATCGAAGAGGGAGATATAATTGAAGTAAACACTCAAACCGGAGAATATGTGAGAAGAATAGAATAATTAAGGTTTTTTTCTTCTTACTTCTGCCTCTCTAACTCTTTTCTCGTCCAGGCCGAAATGATGGGCGATTTCGTGCCAGACTGTGTTTTTGACGATTTCTTTGATTTCCTCTTCTGAGTGGGCTACTTGCTCTATGGGCTTTTGGAAAATGGTTATTTTATCAGGCAAAACCTGACCGTAATATCCTCTTTTAGTTTGAGGAACGCCTTCATACAATCCAAAAATAATTGAGTTTCCTCGAACCCTGAGTTTTCTCAATTGATAAGAAGTTGGTTCATCTTCAATCACAATATCAACATTATCTAACTTTTCCAAAAACCTTTTAGGAATAGCTTTAATTCCTTCATTGACTAATTTTCCAAATTTTTCTAATTCCATCTTATTGAGTATATCAGGATACTGGTTTTAAATCCAGACTACAACCCATCCGCCACCCAATTTTTCAACCCCGCCACCTCGCCCGTCAAAATTTCTTTGAAATTTAAGCGGACAAGCCCTGATTTCTTCAGAAAAGATTTTGTCAGCCGTAAAATCGGTGTTTTTTAATTCTTAAAATTTTCCCCACGCCCCTTGACAAGGTTTGAGAACGTATCTATGGTATAGATAGAGATGGGAAGGAAAAAATCTCATTTCTAAAGAGTACTTTGAAAATTAAATAGAAGGTATTCAGAATATTGCTTAGGTGCAAAGTGACAAAATAAACAAAAAAGAGGGGAAAATATTGGAAAAGTTAAAAGTTCTGAAAGAAACAAGAAAGGAGGGAAAAATTAAAGGAGGTGCACGGTGAACATTTAAAAAATAATAGCCTGAAAGAAAAAAAACGGAGGTGAAAAAATGTTAGAAAAGTTAAGAGGTAAGATGAAGAAAGGTTTAATGCTGTTTATGATTGTAGCTGTTCTTCTAATAGGAACCGCGGTTCTACCCGGCTGCAATAAAGAGCCGCCAGTTCAAGCTGACGAATTAGTAGTTCCCGAATCCCTGAGTTCGTATGAAGTGTTTAACACGACAGCTAATGCTGGTCCGCATATTAAAACTTGGCCATTCTGGCAGGGAGGATGGTCGGCAGAACATATGGACCCGTATGGTATGCCACAGGGAGCTTCTGAAGAGCAATTCATCGTAGCGTTTGGTTCTAGACTCGCAGAAGGGTTCTATACCAAGAGAGATGGAAAGCAAGCAGGTGTCGGACTTTTTAAGTCAGTGTTGTGGATTGTCATCCTTAGGTACGAAAACACAGAATCTGCTGAGAGGAGTTTCATTAATATTAGCGAAACCCAAGAACTCCAAGACTCAACCTATGGAGGTATTGCCTTAAAGAGCGGCTCCTACTCTTTACCTAGTTGGGAAGAAGAAAATGAAGAGTGGGATGAATCCACTATGCCATGCTATCTTATTCATTCCGGTCCTTTTGTTATCTACTTCTATGGTCGAGAAGATGTAGCTAAGGATATCCTGGACAGGATTATTGTTAGCTTCGGAGTGAAGGGTTTTACTTCGGTGCTAGCGGAAAATATAGCAAATGAGAAAACTGATTCCCTATATTATGGTGGAGGGAATAGCTCTAATACGGGAGGAGGTGGCGGAATGGGTAGAAACTATTCGGAAGGAAAAACTGGCCCAGAAGGGATAGTTGGTACAACACCAGAAACTGACACCGGCATGGGGAAAGGGCTTGAAGAACCATGCTACCCGTGGCGGGAGTGTATAGTTTTTGGTGCTGACCTTGAAACACCAGATGCCAATAATTGGAATTGTGTTCCAGAAATAATTGGGCCCACAACTACATTTGACCTTTCCACCATCACTCCTTATCACGAAGTTACGGTTGCCTTAATTGCTTTCTACGACGTTGATAGTGAGCTTGATGTAACATTCAAGTGGTATCGAAACCGAGATAACAAGTTGATTTACCAAGGCTGGTATACAATCCCAGACCCTTGTGAATATGGTTATGACTATTGGGAGTGGTGGTATGTTTACGGGTATATTGGCTATGTTCCAGAAGAAATCTGGGAGAATGGCGACTACCATCTCCAAATCGTATGGACACCAGGTAACAGCAGGACACTGGATTTTCACATAACTGGGATACCGGAGCCACTTTCGCTGTTGAAGAAATATGCTCCGATCCTGTACTTCCATCCTAAGGAGGTTTACCACACCGATTCGCTTAACAGCATGTTAAGTGAGTCGGACTTAATGCTGTTGAATGAAGCCACGGACAATAGAACATTCATTCTCAGCAATCCTACGGAAAACCAATTGTCCAGTCACAATACCAGTAAATACTATACGGATATGCGGGATGCAGAACCCGGTTATGGTCTGATTTTCCCTGATGGCTCTTTCTATAACTTGAGTGCCCTACCTCCAGACCCAAACAGATTTACAGGATACCACTATACTGTTTATGGAAGACAGGTTGATAAAACCTATGAAGGGCATAGTTATACCGTCCTTCAATACTGGTTTTGGTTCCCTTTTAACAGGTGGTTCAATTGTCATGAGGGCGATTGGGAAAGAATACAAATCATTTGTGATGGAACTACGGGGAACCCGCAGCGAGTGACTTTTGGACAACACTGGGGTGGGCAGACTGTGACTTGGGACCCTGCCAATATTACCCTTGTTGCAGAACATCCCAAAGTTTTTGTTGGTGTAGGTAGTCACTCCAGCTGGCCGACTGATGGCATACATCTAATTGTATCATTTCTTCCTGACTTCACTTCAGATGCAGGAATAGTTTCATTCCCTGATTATGTAAACAGCACCGGGAACTCTTATACACTCACTGACATAAGTGGTGAGCTATCCTGGGCAAAATGGTTAGGGAAATGGGGTTATTTTGTGCCTGGACTCCTCGGAGGCTCTGGTAAGTGTGGTCCGGATAGCCCGGCAAACGTATGGATAGTCTATAACTATACTACAGGCGAAGCAGTAAACATTTGGGATGACCCTATAGGATGGGCAAATAGACCAAGTCCTGATTGGTATGCCGCACAAGCTACCGGCTCGGTGCGGTTGCATGCTTATGACAGTAATGGCAATCACACCGGTTTAAATGAGACGACTGGAGAGATTGAGGCTGGTATACCGGGAACTTACTTTTATGTTCCCGCCAGTAATCAGAGTGGTGAGTTATTGTGGGTTTATACCTCAGAGAACTTGACTTTCAAGCTTGAAGCAACTGGCTTGGGAGAATCCAACTTCACCCTTGCTAAATGCAAGAGTGATGAGGTCACCACAAACTACACCAACATTGAACTCCAAAATACTACAATTGCCACGGTAAACACTGAACTGGCTCCGCTCTCAGTCCTGCAAATTGACATTGACGGTGATGGTAGAATTGACCAATCTAAATTTCCTGATTCTACTAACGCCAGCACCCTAACCGGGAATGTCAGTTTTGCGGGAAGAGGTGAGCCGCCCAACGATAGATGGATAGAGACCTTTAAGGTAAGATTCTTTTACCCATCCACTCATGAGGAATTATCATGGTCCCAACAAGGTTTATACGCCACCACTAACAGCAGTGGGTATTTCACCCTTAGTGGTATTCCGCCAGGGACCTACGATATAG
>CAZWDF010000090.1:0-5224 GCA_964632335.1 uncultured Candidatus Saccharibacteria bacterium
CAGAGAAGTATTACTATTTGGTCTATTTTTTGGTTGCCTTAACCTTCCTATCTTGGTCGAATCTTACTAACAGCCTGGCGGGTAAAGCTTTGCGTGCTCTAGCAGACAAGGAGATCGCCGCGCGAATGGTGGGCATCAATCCGTTCGCGTACAAACGATTCCTGTTTGCCTTTGCCTCAGGTTGCGCCGGGCTGGGCGGTTTCTTATATGTGCACTACAATGGGCATATCAGCCCCGACGCTGTTGGGATACGCCTTTCCGTCTTAGCACTGTTAGCAGTCTACTTTGGCGGCTTAACAAGCCGCTGGGGCAATGTCTTAGCAGCAACATTTATTGTCCTTATTCCCGAGTACATAAGCCGCGTCGGTGACTTCGATACTATAGTTTATGGCATGGCAATCCTGCTGGTAGTGATGTTTGCACCTAGAGGCATTGCTGGCTTAATAAGCAATCTCTATAGGAGAATCAAGTTACTTTACCAATCGATTTCGACTCATCACGGCACTTAGGGCTTTCTTTACGCTTCGCGTCCTCCGCAAAGCCTGGTCGACTAACTACCGGGGTAACCCAAAAGCATTACTGGCTGAGCAAGAGAGGAAATTGAGAGAAGCCGCCGCCAGACGGAGGGAGGTGAACAGATCGGGCAACTTGATAAAAATCGGAGGCCGGTTGCATCATTTTGACACCATCGATTTGTCCGAAAACGACTGAAGCACCACAAAAGAATTGTCTGCTATGGCAGTCCTCTGAATAGCCCTTCTTACTGTCAGTGAAAAAGGGCGTTTAAAAGAAGAAATCGAGGAGGTGACAATGTCTGCAGGAACAGGAAAGAAGAAGGCGCTAAAGAGTGGGTTATACAAATTACCCTCGTCGCCTGAAGACAAAGGTTATCTTATTGGTCGAAAATGTAAAGGGTGTGGGACTTATTTCTGGCCTGATTTCAATAACCCTACACCGAGGTCTATATGCCCCCTTTGCTATAGCCAAGATATAGAAGAGGTCCCCCTTAGCACTAGAGGAAAGGTGTGGAGTTATGCTATTTCCTACGAACTTTATCCGGACACCCCGTTCCCCCCTCCTCTTATTGCAGCTGAAGTAGAATTGCCAGAGACAGTAGGAGTGACCACAGCGATAGTCGAATGTGACCCTGGTGAAATAAAGATAGGGATGGAGGTGGAATTAGATTTCGTAAAGGTTGCTGAAGATAAGGAAGGCGATGAAATAATGGCTTTTGTATTCAAACCAGTTAGGAGGTGAGCATAATGAGCGAAAAAGAAGTGGTAGTACTAGGCGTAGGTATGCATAAGTTTGGCAGGTTTCCTGACAAGTCTTTGGGTGACTTAGCTCAGGAAGCTGGGTTGATGGCTCTTAAGGATGCCGGAATGAGTCCTCGAGATGTACAAATGGGGTTTTGTGCCCATGTTTATCAGCCAATGATGACTGGTATACAAGCCTTTAGTTCACTAGGGATAACTGGCATCCCCGTAACCAATGTAGAGGTAGCTTGCGCCAGCGCCTCCCGTAGTGTATTACTGGGAGCAAGTACGATACTAGCAGGTCTATGTGACACATGCATGGTTATCGGTCTGGAAAAGATGGGTAGAGGGTTGATACCGCTGACTGGTACGGACTGGCCCTCGGTTGCTCATGAGGCTCGCATAGGGGTAATCACTACACCTCTTTTCTACAGCATGAAGGCTACAAGGCATATGCTTGAGTATGGAACAAAGCCAGAGCATTTCGCCTATGCTTCTGTAATCGCCCATAGGAATGGTGTCCTTAACCCCTACGCCCAATATCAGAGGGAGATGACCCTAGAAGAAATCATGAATTCCCGCATGATCTGTTACCCAATAACGCTATATCAATGTTGCTCGACGAGTGATGGAGCTTCAGCGGTAGTAATGTGCTCCAAGGAGAAGGCCAGGCAATATGGTACGAAACCGATATTCTTAGTGGGGTGGTCAGCCGGAAGTCCTGTATACATTCCAGGAGAATGGAATCACAAGTTTGAGGATCTATCTGTTGAACTAGTAGCTCCCAAGGCTTATGAGATGGCTGGTATAGGACCCGGAGATATTGATGTGGCTCAGGTTCATGATGCTTTTAGTCCCGGACTGATTTTCAAGATTGAGGAGTTAGGCTTGTGCCCTATAGGTGAGGGTGGCCCTTTTGTCTGGGAAGGTAATACTGAAACAAATGGCAAGATTCCGGTTAATACTGATGGGGGTTTAATTGGTAGAGGGCACCCTGTAGGTGCTACTGGTGCGGCTATGATTTACGAGCTGGTACAGCAACTTAGAGGAGAGGCAGGCCCCCGGCAAGTAATGGGCGCCAAAACAGCCTTGTTGCAGAATTCAGGTGGCGGGGGCGGGAACGTAATGATATTCAAAACTTGATAAACGCGGTTTTGATATGTGCTCATAGCACGTCCAAAGGAGATTCCTCTTAGAACTAGAGAAGGGGCCAAGCAAGGTTACATGTAGGGGTGGTAAACAAATGGCTTTACGGTAAAAGTAGTGAGTATTGCCTCGGATGTGGGAAGAGTAGAGGAAGTGAGTCAAGCTGTTTAATTCGGGGCGAAGGAGGGATTGGTAGCTTTGCAAAAGCTCTGGCCAAGGAAATTGGGCGCTTCTGCATAGACCTGAACTACGTTGCATCTGGGATAACCTAAGCAGGAGCGACAGTGGCATAGTGCGGAAAAGAACCGGGGGCACAACTAACGGAGGAACAACAAAAGAGGGTGTAAGCGACGATCAGACTTTACCCCCTCGATCGGGGGCTTGGCAGATTGAGGCTTCCCTCGGACATCGCCAAGCGGTAGCATTCCTGGTTTCTGACAAAGCCGCGTTTATTACTGGACAAGTTCTCAACGCTAGCATCGGATATTCCACAACAGGCTAGCGGAACCTAGAAACAAGGGGGATATATATGCGATACGGGACAATTCTATACGAAAAACAAGAAGGGATAGGGCTCATCACGTTGAATCGGCCTCAAAAGCTGAATACTATTGACGCCGAACTCAACAGTGAAATGAACAGGCTCATAGATGAAATTGCCTCTGATGAAGAGGTGAGGGTAGTTATCTTAACTGGCAGTGGCAAGGCGTTTTGCGTTGGGGCTGACCTCAACGATTCTTTGGCTGGGAAACTGGTGCCAGGCCGGGGTTTTTTCATAAACAGGCTTGAACAGCTGGAAAAACCACTGATCGCAGCTGTGAACGGGCTTGCGCTCGGGGGCGGCTGTGAGATCGTTTTGGCATGTGACTTACGCGTCGCGTCGGAGATCGCTCAGTTCGGTGTTCCTGAGATAAAGGTCGGTCTACTTCCCGGAGCTGGTGGAACCCAGAGACTACCTCGTACAGTGGGCCTAACCAAAGCTAAAGAACTGATCTACACAGGGGACCCCATTGACGCGAGGGAGGCTTATCGCATCGGTCTTGTTAATAAGGTGGTGGCCGCAGAATCGCTCTTGGAGGAAACAAAAAAACTTGCGGCGGTATTGGTACAAAGGCCACCTCTAGCCTTGAAAATGGCTAAATCCTGTGTTGACATCGGGACGCAACTTGATATGGTGTCAGCACTGAAATATGAAGGGTTAGTCACGAACATCCTGTTGGCCAGTGAAGATGGCCACGAGGGCATGAAAGCCTTCCTTGAGAAGCGCGCACCTGTCTTCAAGGGTAAATAGGAACTGCTGCATTCGCTGACATGTGCCCAATTGACCTCATGTTGGTATAATACCGAGAAACCGCACCGGGGCATCGGCAACCTCCCCCCTCTGCGGTATTACTTGGATCACTTCCTCACCAACCCCAAAAAGTCCGATATGTTATGGACGCAACACCTGCTGCTTGACATTTACGGTTAATTCTCGTATAATCTGTTTCAACCAACCGTTTGGTTACATTTTAGATGATTTAATTCGCCTATTTAACAAACAGTAGTGGCACTGTCAAACTGTTTTGTTGAGGTGAGCCGACAAAATTACCAACTTTTGAACGAAACCTGCAGGTGTCCTTTACCTGACGAGAAGAGATAGTGCGCGTCTTGCATGAGTACAGAAGGCCGATTTATCGGAAAAGAAATGCAGGATTACATCAAGTCTTGAGTCGAACTGTGGAGTGCGTAAACAGTGAAATGGCAAGATAGATATAAGGGTAAACTGATAACCGTAGACGAAGCGGCCGATCTTGTGAAGTCTGGCGATGTTGTTGCTTTTCCCTTTGATCATCCCAAGCAATTTGGCTTGGCCCTGGCCAAGAGAAGGGATGAATTACAGAATGTCACGCTACAGGGCCTGTGGACCGAATACTACCCCTGGTTTGAACGTGGCTGGGAAGAGTCCTTCAGGGTGGTGGACTACTTCAGCCTCAGAAATACTACCCGGCAAGGTGTTAGGGAGAGAAGGATCGATTGGGCACCATGGATTCCAGGTCTTTCTTCTGATGCATCCCGGCGAGAGAATGATCCGGAGAGAGGGACTGTTTGTCTTTATGCGGATGTGTATGTCTGTAAAATTACGCCACCGAACAAGAACGGGTACTGTAGCTTAGGAGCTTCGGTATGGTACTCACCGTCCGCCATTAGAACTGCCAAGACCGTCATAGCCGAAGTTGATCCGGATCGAATCTGGACCTACGGTGACTTGGTCCACGTTTCGGAGTTGGACTACCTCATTGAGAGGCCTGGCAAGGAGTCGCAACCTCCTGAATTGGTACCGTTTACCCCCGAGGACGAAGCGCAAATGGCCTCGGTGATTGGCACCAATATCAGCAGCCTGATCAGGGATGGTGATACCATTCAGGTAGGCGGAGGAACGCCTTCTGAAGCAGCTGTCGAGTTTCTCAATAGCAGGAACGATCTTGCCTTGGACAGTGAGATGATTAATGTTGGAATGATAGCATTGGTAAGGAGCGGCGTTGTTACAGGGAAGCGGAGGAACATACATCCGGGCAAGGTTATTTGTACCAATACCGTCCTTTACCCAGGAGATCCAAGAAACTCAAGTGCTCTGCGTTTTCTTGATCAGAATCCTACATTTGAATTTCGTGATGCCTCGTATGTCTTAAATATTCCACGAATTGCCGCTAATGACAATATGGTATCGATCAATACCGCTGTTGCCATTGATCTGACTGGCCAGATTGTAATCGATCATCTTGGGCCAGTCCCCCTTTCTGGGACAGGTGGGCAGGTAGAATATACTGTTGCTGCACATT
>CAZWDF010000091.1:0-5200 GCA_964632335.1 uncultured Candidatus Saccharibacteria bacterium
TCTTTTATACTACAAAGTAGAATAGGAGTAAAACTAAATGAAATATCTAATAATCGGCAATCTCGGCCAGTGGGCGTCATGCGTTTTATTCGGTGTAGGGATTGCAACTATGATATTTAACAAATGGAACATGAGTGATAGCATCATAACACTTGGAGCCGTAGTGTTTTCGGCATTCACTAAAATCAAATTGATTCACTATGAAATTATAGAAAGTCAACGCAGGCGGGAGCGCAAATGATACAATATCTAACCTCGCCAGAAACGATACCTTTTATCATGGGATTTGCAGTCGGCTTTATGCTGACATCATTTATATCGTTAACCGTAGTCTTTGGCCTTGAACGTCTCATATACATGGAATTAAGTGCAATACGAAAAGAGATAACAAAAAGTCAATTGCCCTATTCCGGAAGTTTTCCGGACGATAAAAACTTACATGCATTTAGGAGTCTATAAAATGGCAAGCAAAATGCCTCACTGGATTGTCAATCTTATTGTGTCCGTTCTGGGTCCACTCATTAGCCTTGTATCGCCTATGTTAAAGGCCGAAATTACGGAAGCTGTTAAGAAGCTTTACGATAAGGCCAAGGAAAGCGATACACCAATTGATGATATTTTTGTCCGTTTCCTTGCGGCAATCCTTGACGTTACCTTGGAGTAACAGCGAAAATGGCAAAGACACTATCCGACCTTGAAAAGCGGATAGCTGAACGGTCCGCAGAATTGCGGACCGTTCTGCAATCCTCTCAGAAAAGTCTTGGTAACATTAAGAAGATTTTTGAATTAGCGAGCGAAGAAGGAATTAAAGACGATTCACTTGACCGGCTTGTAAATGCTATGCAACAAGCCGTAACACTTGTAGAGAATGCAGTAAACGAACCGTTGACTAAAAAGTAGCACCTAACAAAAGGTTTATGATATGGGCTGGATTAGAGATATAATTGATGATGTAATAGATTGGATTGACGACCATATTCTAAAACCGGCTATAAACTGGCTTGTAAGTATGATCGAAGAAATACGCGTCAATCTTAGAAACTTTATGCATACGGTTAAAACATGGTTAGCTAAATGGTTACAGAATGATTGGATTTTCATGGCATTTGTAATCGTGCTATTAGCTGCCGTGTTTTTCCTACCCGCCATAATTCAAGCTATTGGTTCGTCAACAGCATTCAAAGCAATAACTACATGGGTTAAATTGTTAGTCGATAAGGTAGTCAAACTAATCGACATTAAGAAGTACATAGACATACATTTAATTGACACAGTATTGAAAGTTTTTGTTGACGAATACAGAGAAGTTAGATCGACCATGACAAAAGCTGTATCTGGTCTTGCCGCAGATTTTGGTGAAGGTACAGGATTTATTCACGCGATACTTGAAAGCGGGCGCGGGATTTATATGGGCACTGGTGCAATTCTTGGCAACGATGCTCGCCTAACAGAAACGGAATGGTATCGTGATTCAAGCGAATTCGTCAAGAATGTTAATGATCGTTTTTACCATTACGCGCGTGATCCCGGTCTAATCTATTCAGACTTTTTCGAGCATGTGCTTTTGCCGCGAGCACAAGAGCAAGCAACTGTTAACCAAGCGGAATTAGATCAGATAAGAGAAAACTATAATCGGACAGTTGAAATTGAAACAGGACTAACGCAAATAGAAACGAGTATTGACCTTTTTATAGAAACTATGCCGGCTTCTATAGAAGAACAATTCAACCGTCGCTGGGATGATGTTAGACCAGTTATAGAAGATTTGTTAGAAGTATTGCGCGATGAAATAATCCCCATGTTTGGAGAAATTAAAGCGGCTTTCGAGGAGCATGTTGCATATCAGCTAAAGATAAATGCCGAATACCAGCGCAAATTTGGTTCGCCAGTAGGGTTACTAAAAACCTATTATCTGTTACCTGAATCAGAACAGGCACAAACCGAAGATATTGTAAATGATATCATATTGTCCAGGTGGGAAGACAACGTTAAAGAAGAAAACGAAGCGGGCAACTATTGGCAAAATCGTTTGGCTGCTCTGTTAGACGGGATAATAGAACCATTCCTACCGTCGCCTGCTCTTGCGCTGGAAGAAAGTTTTGTAGTTAGTGGACGGCCTAAACTTGCAATCAATATTCCTTCGCCTTTCGTGGGCGAATACTAACAAAGAGGATAGCACAAATGGCCGAGGGTGGACCTAACCTTTTCCCTATTACAGACTTTGAAAAGAGAATGTCTGAGACACAAGGCGCAATTACAAGCGCCGATAAAATTGTTGACGACGAATTGGTTAAAGAAGGTCGGTTAGGCTTTGGTATTTCGTCAACTGTCAAGCAGTGGTTTTCAGCTTTCTTCTCGCAAGTATGGTCAACATGGATTAAATGGTTTGGCTGGATTTTTCAGTCGTTTACAGGATTACTTGACAGCTTGTGGCACGGTGCAACACCGGAAAGCTATCAAAAATGGCTTGATGGTTACATAGCAAACGGTTGGCTTGACTCTAACGACGCAAAAGCTTTGTATAGTCTCATACGTAATGCCGGAGTAATGGGCAAAACGGTTCAAATACTTTTGACTTTTGCCTTGACCCAAAAGATAGTGTCGGCATTTACCGATGTGTTAGGCGCAACGGCAATTCAGAAAATGAATGCAACGTATTCGCCCACAGTACCCGACCCTAACGCTATTGCAAGAGTATCATTTATTGCGCCGGAATTGCACGCTAAAGTAGTGGAAGCTATGAAACGGGGCGGCCTTTCGCAAAGTGATATTGAATTAGTCTTTATTTCTCAATATGCTCTGTATCCGCCCGAAATGGTTTTTGAACTATACCGGAGAGGCGATATTACAGAGGCACAGTTAGACAATCGGTTAGCGGAGTTAGGTTTTACGGCGGAGCGCAGAAGCGAACTAAAGAAGCTTGCCGTTCGCATTCCACCGTTGCAGGATGTTATCCGGTATATGGGCAAGGAAGCTTTTGAACCGGATATGATAGGCTTGTTTGGGTTAATGGCGGACTATCCCGCAGAGGCGGAAGAATGGGCGGCAAAGCAAGGGTTAGATAAACGGTGGGCTGCGGCCGAATGGGTTAGCCACTGGAAAGACCTTGGTATTGAATTCATGCTATCGGCTTTGCACCGTGGGATAAAGCTATCCGATGGTACAGCTATTGATTTTAAGTTTCTTGATCGTTACATGGGATTGATAGAGATACCACCGAAGTTGCGCGAAATTGTAGTCAAAACAGCATATAGCCCTTACACTCGCGTTGACGTTAGGCGCATGTATGCTCTTGGCGTGTTAGACGAAAAGCAAGTAATGCAATCGTATCGTGACATAGGATATGATGAAGAGCACGCAACTAACTTAACTAAGTTTACAATTCTTGATGTAGAAAAAGAGCAGAAAGCTTTAACACGCGCGGACATAGAAAGCGGATTCAAAGATGGCGACCTTACAGTATTTGAAGCCGTATCATACTTAAAAGATATTGGCTACAAAGAAGACTTTGCTAACTATCTTATCTATCGTGCTGACCTTGTAAAGCAACGTGACGAAAGGCAAAGCAAGGTAGATTATATTAGGGAACACTTTACCGGAAACTTGATACCGGAAAATCAAGCAAGAAATGAATTACTTGCATTAGGTGTCACGGTTGCAAAGACCAGCGATTACATATCACAGTGGAAAGTAGTGATTCTAAAGAATGCAAAGCTACCATCAAAAACCGACCTTGATAAGTTTTTCAGACAAAAGCTAATCGATGAACACCAATATAAAGAAGAAATGGCAAGACTCGGATATAACGAAAAGTACACTACGCTATATTTCGATCTATTAAAGAGAGGAGTAGAAACTTGACGGTCAAGATATGGTTTGACACAAACCTATCGCTAATTCGATACTATATCAAAGAGAGGGCAAAGCACCTATGGGCACACTTAAAGAGCAAATCGACAAAGCCGTTAAAGCTTATGAGAAAGCGCAGGGAGTTAAATCAGCTTCTGATAAAGTCGCGGCAACAATTCGTGCAACTGTCGCGGCTGCTACCATCTCAAGGACAATCACAAATCAAAAATCCTCGAAATGAAGTGGTGTCACAATCCCCGAACGTGAAACTTTCCCTTTATCATAAACTGCGGAGATTGTTTTCGTCCTATGTTCCGTAATGAAACTTTCCGTTTCATGCAAACGTTCATGCGAGGCGCTCCGCAAAAATTGTTCATAGGCAAAAGTGTTAGGCGCAATTTCAGCGGCAGATTTAGGAATGCCTTTCGTTCGCCTAACACCGTCTATATCATAATCCTTAGGTCCGTATATCGTAAGTTCTTTGGCTCTCTTGTCAATAGAAAGCGAGCCAAGCGCAAGCGGATTAATCGGATACTTTACCAAATGTAAATCTGATTCTCTAATGCAGATTGAATCGGTATCGCAATAAAGAACCTTACTCGAACCTAAATCAGAAATGATACTCCAAAGCAATAGCCGCGCATATTCAGTAACGTGCGCGGCTATTGCCGTAAATGATCTCGGGCCGTTTTCTTCTTTCTCTTGGACAATCTTAACTCCAAACATGTGCGTTTCCTTCCAACGTTTATGAGTAACAAGGTCGATACATATTTCAGAGTTCGGTTCGAAAGCTTCTATATCTTCTGTTATAGTTTCAATCCAGCGCTTTTCTCCAAACTTGCCGTACAAGCTATTCATAAATAGCTTTACCATAGTTCGGTAAATACTATTCCCTTCTTTGCCATACTTTGCTTTAAGCTGATAGAAGTAATCGACGTAAGATTTAAAGATAGGCCCACGTTCATAGATTGCCATTCTGTTAACAGATACGATCGCTTTTTGTGAGAGGGACAACGCAATTCCATAGCTACATAGAACCGTCCTAATCTTGCCGATAGGAAAAACAATTTTATCGTTTCGTCTAACAGCGAACGCCGGTACTCGACTGTCAAGCGAAACTTCCGCCATAATAGCCGCTTTTCCATTCCAGTGTATTAACTCCTGTAAGGTAGGATTGTCGCTGTAACCGATTAGCTTTGTCGGATACAGATTGTTCCGCATAACATGCGGGTACATAGAATTGACATCTAAGAACACAAAAGGGCCGCCTTTAGGTTTTCCAATAAATCCACATTCTGTTCGACCGCCAAAGTAACCGTCACGTTCAAGCTTTTGAACGTCCGGTGCGGTG
>CAZWDF010000092.1:0-5198 GCA_964632335.1 uncultured Candidatus Saccharibacteria bacterium
CAGATTTCCTCCACTGCTTCTCGCTTCTGGGCTTGACCAACCGGATGAACTATCCGAAGCAATTCTCCCACCGGCATATTATAGACAGTTTCCCAGATAAAACTGGTGAATCTTTCATAGTAAGCTCGGTGCTTGGGAATGACCTCACCGGTTTTTTCGTTATATTCGATCACCGGCATAGCGGCGACCTCTTTCACGAATCTGAGAAGCCTCACTGCCTCCTCTGCTGTGACGCGAATCTCGTCGAACCTTTCTACAAAGGTGCAGCGAGCCCTGGTGAAGTTGAATCCTACCCGATCACAGAATGCCCGAATGAAGAACTCATAACTGGTCGAAATCATCCAGACATTGTATTTACCATTCAGGCTTGCGAGGACTCTACTAATGTTGGGTACCACCAGCAGGCTATCTTTGGAAAAGTCATATAGCCATTGAGAGGTAGCTCCCATTGCCTTGAAGAAAGGCAGGACAACTTTCAAGGTGTGACCAGATGAATACGTCGGGTCTTTAGGAATTCGGTGGAAATCTCCCCAGATGTCATCAATATTGCTAAGTCGCTTATAAAAATCTATGCCGACTTGCTCACCAAGACCGCATTCCTTTGCCAAGGCTACCGTGTTCTCTTGAGCATTATCATTCAATGTGCAAGGACCTTCATTGTCGACAAAAACCCAAATCGCATCTTTGACAGTAGTCATTTATTTCCCCTCCTTTCAGATTTTTTCTTTACAATCCAAAAAGATTGTTAATATGCTAAACGATGCCACATTTTACCTCCTCTTAAAAATTAAAAAGAGGTTTCCCTCCTTTTTTAAGTTTAACAAGTTGGACAAGAAAAATCAAGCCAAAAGTTAACTAGTTTATTTTTAATTTAAATTCTGTGGGGTCTATCTCGACCCTGTCTCCTCTTTTGAGTTGACCAGACAAAAGGGCTGAAGCCAAAACATTTTCGATTTTGTCTTGAATAACTCGACGCATTTCTCTGGCGCCAAAAGTCGGGTCGTATCCCAATTCAACAATTTTTTCTTTAAGGCCTGGAGTAATTATAAACTCAACTTCTTTTTCTTTTAAATTCTTTTTTAACTTCTGAAGCATTAATTCGGCAATATCCAAAAGATTCTCCTTGCTTAATGGTTTGAAAACAACAACGGCATCAAATCGGTTAATAAATTCCGGTCTAAAAATACCTTCTTCAAAAAGAGAATCTAAAAGAACTTGTTTAACCTGAGACCATTCGGTTTTTTGCTTCAAGGCTTCTAAAATTATCTGATAGCCGGCATTAGAAGTAGCAATAATTATTGAATTTTTAAAATCAACTTTTCTGCCCAAGCCATCAGTTAAATGACCTTCATCAAAAACCTGCAAAAATAAATTTAAAATATTGGGATGGGATTTTTCGATTTCGTCTAAGAGTATTAAAGAAAAAGGATTTTCTCTAACAGGGGTGATCAACGTTCCCTCTTCGGTCGCAGATCCTAATAATCTTGAAGTATCTTCAATATTTTGAAATTCCGACATATCCAAACGAATCATTCTTTCCTCTGAGCCAAAATAAACCTCGGCCAGGGCCTTTGATGTTTCGGTTTTTCCTACTCCGGTTGGTCCCAAAAATAAAAAGCAACCCATTGGCCCTTTTCTTATAGTAATATCAGCCCTAGCCCTCCGTAGCGCGGCTGAAACCTCTTTTACTGCTTCTTCTTGATTAATAATTCTCTGATGAATCAAATTCTCTAAATTGAGAAGAATTTCCCTTTCTCTTAACTCAAGTTCGCCTACCGGAATATCAGTTTTTTTAGAAACTAATTTAGAAACATATTCCGGTAAGACTATTTTGCTTTTCGTATAACGAACAGTATAAATTATTACCCCTTCCAAAAGATCTATTGCTTTTTTAGGAAAAGGAAAATCATGAATATATCTGGCTGAATATTTAACAATATCTCTTAATGCCGGATAACTAATAAATTTTTTATATTTTTGCTCAAAGCCTAAAGATAAATTCTCTAAAAGTTGGATGGTTTCTTTTTCAGTAAGCTCTGAAACTTCAACCTTACCGAAAGAATTTAAAATTGCCGGATTCTTTTCGATAAAAAGATGGAGTCCGAGAAAAGAAGTAATTCCTATTATCCTAAAATTAGGTAAATCAAGATAGCGTGAAATAATCGGCGATATATCAAATATTCCCGGTCTGCCGCTTGGACTAGAAATGAAACTATAAAATTCATCAATAACTAAAATAATATTACCGGCTGTAATTATTTCTTGAAAAATTTTTTCTAAGACGGTTTCTACTTCTTCGGATGATTGATATTGTGTCAAAATAGAAACAATATCTAAATTCACTACTCTTTTATAATTTAATTCCGGCAAAGACTCGCCAAAAAGTACTTTTTGGGTTAAGGCATGAATAATGCTTTTTCTGCCAGTGCCCGGTTCACCAATTAGAAGGACATTGTGAACGCCTTCCTGGCTTAAAATTCTTTCTATTTCCGTCACCTCCTCATCAGAACCTATAATCTCCTCCATACCTCTCTTTTTCATAACCTCTGTCCAGTCAGCCGAAAATTGGTCTAAGGTTATAGTATAACCTGCCGCCCAATCTTTAGCTAAACTTCCTTTTTTCATTAAATTTTTCCATTCCCAGAATCTTTTTCTTTCTGAAGTTCTTTCTTCTAAAGATTCCCACCACCAGGTTAAATTTTCAATATCATCAGTTTTAAGACCTCCGGCAATCAAATGTTTCCTAAAAATTGGGTCAATTTTACTTTGGCTGATTATAATATCTTCTACTTTAATATTTTCTTTGCCTCGATTTTGAGCAATTCCAGCTGCTTCAAGAACCACTTTCTGAGAACCGGGAGATAGAGTTTCATTAAACCTTTCCTTTCCCTTCAGGTTGTCTAAATAATCTTTCAATTCTTTTTTTATTTCTTTTAGATCTAAGAGGGCTCGGGAAAATATAAAATTTGCTTCCGGCCACCCTTCTAATGAAAAATAAAGTATAGCTTCAGAAGGAACCTCTGAAAGCCCTCTTTTTTTAGAAAAATTGATTGCTTGCCAAATTGCTCTGGCAGCTTCGTAACTTAAAAACTCAGCTAAATTATATTCATCTGGCTTAGTAAGAGCTTCAGCAATTTTTCCTTTTAGTCGAGGTTTTTTTAATTTTGAATTAAAGAAAATTTCTCCAATCCAGAAGGCAAAACCAAAAACTAAAGAGATTGTGACTGCCCCTAATAATTTTGAAGAAATTTGGGGGGTGAATCTTTCAAGAATAAAACCATAGAAAAATAGCCCAAAGAAAATAATAAATAAAACTAAAAATAACTTTTTGAAGGTTCTGGCAAATCGGAAAACTGGAAAATTTCCCCAAATTAAGGGCTGAAAAATCGCCGCCTTCTTTAAATTAAAATTAAACATAAATTTATTTAATTGCTAAATTTTTGTGTTTCTCTAATCCTTCGGCATAATGTTTTTGAATTTCCGTCGCCGACAACGCCTGATTGTAAATGCGGACTTCGTCGATGAGACCGTTGAAATATTCACCGAACGACGACTGACCAACCAAAAAGTTAACTCCAGTGTTAGGAGACGTAAGAGTAAATGTCGCTTCGGATGTTTGCTTAACTCCGTTTACATACATTAACATGTTATTTCCGCTTCTTACTACCACCAAATGTGACCATTGATTTAGAGGTAAGTCAGCGTCACTCACTATATATTGGGTTGTGCCTGCATTTCTAAGGAAGAAATGAGCACGGTAGGGAACGCCTGTATTTGATGAATAAAGTAAATAGCCACCAATGAAAGAAAACTTGCCACAAACCGGTTCCGCGTCTTTTACTGTTGGGAAAACCCACGCTTCAATTGTTAGGTCTCCTTCCAACCTTAAACTAGGAGGGTCGCCATTGTTCACATAATCATTCACGCCGTCAAAACTCAAAGCGTATCTTCCGGCTCCTTGGCCAACGATCTTGTGGGGGGTGTCATCAACAAAATAAGCGTCGCCGTAAATTGTGCCATGGTTTCCATACCCAGAAGCGTCTTTGGTAGGATTTGTCTGATCATCAAAACTCCAAATACCCACGGCGTCGGCACCAAGGCCATGTTGAATTCTTGAGCTAAACTCTAAGCCAGCAGCAATTCTGGCCTTTTCTCTCGCTCCTTTTAATTGAACTAAAACAATACTTGAAATTAGACCAATAATGGCAATCACTACTAAAAGTTCTATTAAAGTAAAACTTCTATTTTTCATTTTTAAAACAAAACTTTAAAACCAAAAATTAAACCCAAAATTAAAAGGGCTGGTAAAACTAACCAGCCGAAAAATATTATTATTCCTCCGATTATTATAAAAATTTCGGCCAAAAGTCCAATAATTATTAAAAAACTTCTCATTATTGCCCCCAAAAATCGGAAAATTAAGTTAGAGAAAAGGGCCTCAAAATATCTTCCAATATCAAATCCCTTCCCGTAAGAAACTTTATATCTTCGCCAGGGAGAAAAGAAAGTTTTCAAAAGTAAAGGGATAGAAAAATAATTCAAATTAAATTTCAAAAAATTTCTCCAAGCCTTCAAAATATTTTTCGGCACTTCAAAAAACTGCCAAAAAATCCATTGAAAAAATATATTTTGCCCAGTCATAATGCTTTTTGTTATTTAACAAAAAACTCGGCTATCTGCCAGAGAGCAGCAACAAGAACAAGCAAGATGAGTAATGTATCTAAAAAGGGAACCATTTAATTTATCCTGCATCAATTTTGACATGAGAAGGATTTTTATCTTGCTCAGGACAAAACTTGAATACTCCCCATAAAGAACTTTCTCTTCCAGTCAAAATTGGTGCAGGATTTATTTTAATTATTTCCTTAATAATTTGATGCCCAGGCCGGAAAGTTGGGTTCCGCCAAAGATTAAAATAAAAGCCAACACTGACCAAACCGTCAAATTGAGAAGTTTTGGTAAAGTGTCAGTCGGAAGAAATCCTTGAAGCTGCTCTTTAATCATTTTCCCCATTTCTTCTTGGATATCGGTAGGACTGGTGGGAATTTTTCCTTGAGCCACTGGAGCTTGAGATTCTTCAGCTGCCAATTGAAAAATCTCTGGAATAACTGCTTTTCCGGTGAAAATATTATAAGAAGCGTACAAGGTCCAAACTATCATTAGAACTCCGGCTGTTAATAGAACCCAGCCAACGATTT
>CAZWDF010000093.1:0-5177 GCA_964632335.1 uncultured Candidatus Saccharibacteria bacterium
GGGAGCTTTTAACACTTCAATTTTTGAGCCGATAAAAACTGGTTTAACGTGGATTTTGTGGCTTGTCTTTGGCTTATGGTGTATCAAAAGAATAGCTAAATTTGATTTTTGATTTTATGCTTATAACATTTTTTTTAAATTTAGTCTATGGTATCACTTCCAGTTTTTTGAGCTTGTTCCCCAATGCCGACACTTCCATTATAAACAATGTTAGTGCGGCGGTTAGTACGGCAAGCGGCTATTTATCGGCGGTGAATAGTTTTACGCCAGTTTCAACGTTAGTTATTATTTGTGGTATATTTTTGAGCATTGAAGTTTTTATATTGTTTATAAAAATTATAAATTGGATTATAAGAAAAATACCAACTATAAATTAAAATGCCAAAAACTTTTTGCCCAAAATGTAAAACAATACAGATGTTTAACTTCCTTGACAAAATAGAGGCGGGTAAATGCCCACTTTGCACATCAAAAGAGACAAGAAATAAACACAAAAAGGATATTGTTTTTAAAAAACTAAATTTAAAACTTTTTTTTAATCAAAGACGCCTTAATGGTGTTTAAGGCGTTTTTGATGTTCTATTGCATTATTCGGGCATATAAAAAAATTTTTGTCAATGGCACATACATTTTTAAATTATTGCGATAATTGCCGAAAACTTGTTGATGTTTTATACATTGACGACATAACGGGGCTGGAGCTTTGCTTGGAATGTTTAGAAGATTTATACGATTACTCTGAAACAGGCGATTTTGAATACGATGATGATGATTAAAATTTATGTTGGCTAACTATATCATTATTTTTTTATTGTGTTTGTTGGCTTTGTCTATTTTTATGCTAAATAGAAGACCACCACGTCCACCATAAAAAAGTTATTCACAGGTTATCCACGGTTTGACATTGGCGTTATTGTTTGATACGGGGTATCGTTGTAGAGTGTTTAATAAAAGCTCTTTTTAGTTAACAGACGCCAGCAAGTAGCTAACGAATTGATTATAACGTTAGTTGAAGTCTATGGATAATTATAGACGGAGCTTGCTGGCGTTTGGTAGCTATCGGATAAACTAAGTTAAAACACGGGCTTTGTGCTGAATAAGCATTTCTGGTGATTTAACTGGTTTAAAAACTTTCTATAAAAATTAGAATGGTTTTTGAATATCCAATTTTTGAGGGTAATACCCCCCCTATTGACCCCCCCATTCTTTAACCACTCCGCTACCGCTCCGTGGTTTATAATCTACAATTAAAAAAAGAATGGGGATTTTTATGGATTGTGGAGCTCGCTATTGACTTTTTAATAAAAAAATGATAAAATCGCTTTTGAAAAGCAAGCAAAAGCAAAAGCGATTTAAAAAAATAAAAAAATGTATTTATTTCCAAATGACGCAATAACTATTCCCTTTTCAAATACGCAAATAGGCGAGATTGAGCTTTTGCCAGCAACGGAACACATAAGGACAATTTTAAATGCTACAATTTTAAACTATGCAAATAGTCAACAACAAGGCAGCTATATTGATTGTGGGTCTATAAGATTAGTAAAGGCATATTATAAAGTTTGGGGAGATACAAGACTTATGAGTTATAGTTGTTCAGGAAGAATTGTTGCAGGCAATTCGGGCTCTCTTGGGTCTTATGGACAAATAACTTATGTTGATTATGATTTGTCAAAAATATCAACAACCACAACGACAATTTTGACAAATGATACGCCAGACACTACAAATGGTTTTACTTATGGCGAGATTTTGATTTTATATTTTCTTTTTATTATAATGGTTGCTTTAGTTTCAGGTTTTATTTTAAAAATGGTTAGCGGAAGAAAAAAATGATAGCTCGTACCGATTATCCAAAATTATTTATTGCTGGTTTTACGTTATTGGCTTGTTTTTTTGGCTTATACGAGCACTTCAAAAATAAATTTTTTAAAAACAAAAAATGACGGGCGATATTGTCAATGTGATACTTGGCTCATTGCTTATCCTTATGTTGTGGTTTATAATTTATATGTTTATAACTGACCAGTAAAATGAATTTTAGCGATTTTTTTGGATTATTTTTGCTTTCTTTACTTTTAACATTTTTAATGACGCAATTTTTGAATGGAATTTTCCGTTTATTCAAAAGATATGATAAGTGATATTGTTTATAATTTTACTTTAGCTGTCGGCGTTGACTATATTGTTTTCGTTTTTGCTTTTTTTATCTTTTTTTCGTTGTTTTATGTAATAGTAGAAAATTTTAAATATTTTAAATAATATGATAACACTGCCAACAACAGCCCCAACCGATGTTTTTGCCGCTACTGGAGCAATTTTTAGCGACATTTGGCTTTTGATAGCTTTTGCCGTTGGCTTGCCGTTGACGTTTTATTTGATAGGAGTTATAATAGACGTGATAGCCCCACCTTCCCCCGACGAGGGCAACGCCGTAGAAAAAAAATAAAATCCGCCAAAAAGGTCGTAGTTAAATATCGTTAAATTTTAAAATTTATGTTATCATACATCACAATTCCCACGGCTTCAAGTACTGATTTATTTGCCGCCGTTGGAACTATCACGACAGATTTGTGGGTTTTGTTGGCTATTGCAATGGGCGTGCCGTTGGCGTTTTATGTTATCCGACAAGTTGTTGGTTTGTTGCCGTCGGGTAGAGGGCGGTAATACCCGACTTTGAAACAAAAAAAGGTCGTTTGGTTAGTTATAATTATTAAAAAAAAATAAAGTTATGTTGACTTACATTACGCTCCCAACTTCAGCCCCGACTGATGTTTTTGCGGCTGTTGGTACGCTTACGACTGATTTGTGGGTGATTATTGCGGTAGCTATCGGCGTGCCGTTGGCGTTTTATGTTATTCGGCAAGTCATTGGCTTGATGCCAAAAGGACGAGGCAGGAGAGCATAAGACGAGCTGTTGCTTTTAGCAACAGCTTTTTAGCTAAAGATATGAAAAAGTTTATTTTTATACTTATTTTATTGTTTGGTTTTTTATTTTTTACTCCCTTGTCTTACGCCGCCAACTTGTGGACATATCAGCAAGACTTTGAAGGTTTGAATTTAGGCGATTTAAATGGACAAGACAGCTGGGTAGTATCACGTGATAGCGTTGATGTGGTTTTAACGGGTAGCCCTTATGAGGGAGCAAAACACGCTAAACTCACTAAAACAAGTGTTGGGGTTTCTTTGACCCGTAGCTTTTCAGACGTGCCATACGGCACGCTTTACTTTGCTTTTAAATTGGAAGGGACAACCGCTGGGCTAAACGCCTATATGAGTTTAATAGCTGGCGAAGAAAATGCTTTTCTTTTAAATTTTGCTGAAGATTATAATTTAATGGCTTATAATCACGGCGTTTTTGTTGACACGGGCATTGACTATGCCGCTGATACTTATTATAAAATTAGCATAAGGTTTGAATGTACGGCGGGGGCGTGGGAGGCGTTGCCGATTTATCATTGGCAATTTAATATAAACGACGGGGACTGGAGTGATGTTTATGGATTTAGTACTGAAGGAGCGGCTATCAATGGAATAAATTTTCACACTTATAACACTACCGCTTACTTGGATTTTTTTGGTTATCCTTCCCCCCTTTCCCCCCCCACAATTTCCTATTTAAGTATTCCCGTTGCGTCAAGTACTGATTTGTTTTCCGCCGTTGGTAATATGGTGTCGGATTTGTGGAGTTTAATTTCAATCGCAATGGGCGTACCTTTAGCGTTTTATGTTATTCCTAAAGTAATCGCTTTATTATAAATTTATGTTGCTATACACCATCATACCACTCCCCGAAGGTTTTATGAGCAGTATTCTTGCCAATGTCGGCACTATTTTAACAGACTTAAGCCCTTATATTACGCTTA
This sequence comes from uncultured Candidatus Saccharibacteria bacterium, assembly GCA_964632335.1. GTDB lineage: Bacteria > Patescibacteriota > Minisyncoccia > Minisyncoccales > CAZWDF01 > CAZWDF01. Next base: position 3,867 of record CAZWDF010000093.1, read on the forward strand.
TAGTTTCGGTGATTTTAATTGGCGTTGTTTTAGAGATTATTATAGGAGCTATCAAACATCATTAAAAACTTCGCAATAAAATCGCTTATAACGGGTTTTATGCTATGAAAAGGTATCAGTTATCATCTTTTTTGTTATGTATAGCTCTTATAACGATAGTGGCTCTTTGTGATGTCAATGCTGATGTTATACAACCGACACACGATACACGTTCCGCAAATATCAACACAGATATGGGTTATGAGGGTTTAGGAAGGGGATTTTATGGCACTTCCACAACAATGTCAATGTATGCGGATATAACTTCTAATCCTTACGGCGTTCCTTACGGACTTACAATATGTTATTATGATAATGCAACAGATTATCAAGATGATTTATATTCGGGTTTATACGCTTGCAATTTAGCCAGCGGGACATATAGCGTTGCTAATGTAGAAGACCCCCCCGTTCCCGTTGGTAATGATATTTTACTTACTTGGAACACTAATTTAAATTTTAATCCTACTTATTATTATTTAGTTCGTTTTGGAGGACAAAACTTGGAAGGCGGGTCGTCTCAATATTTAAAAGGTTCAACCACGAACATATCAGATGACGGCTGTTTTGGTGCTTGTGGTGATGTTAGTCAACTGTATTATAATATAATAGGCGTAGAAAAAAGTTTAAATGACATAGTTATAACTTCCCCCGTAAATTATATCGGACAAGCCCCGCAAAATCCTTACTTCATTGGACATTATAGTATTGCCACAACAAGCTCTTGGAACGCTATCAGGATTAAATTAAATCAATGGCTTTATAGTACGTCAACAGCTCCTATAGCAACGCATTATTTTGATACATATTTGGATTATGGCAATTATCAGACAGGCACAAGCTCCAATCTTTATACAATTTTCGGACAGCTTGACAATGGATACTACAATTATGATAGCGAATTTTTAAGCAAAAATCATACTACTGGTGAAACGATATTAGAAGGTGGTTATAGCGGGATTGCAACGTGGTTTTGGGTGGGGCTATCGGAAGGCAATCCCTATGCTTATCCGCAAGCAAGTAGCACAGCGTCAACCACTCCAGCCGAATTATGTGCGGGTATTCAACCGAGCTCCGCTTTTGATGTTGTTGCTGGTATTCAATGGGGTTTATGCAATGTAGCAGTATGGCTTTTTGTTCCTTCCAATGTTAGCGTTGATAATTTTCAAAATTTAGGTACTACTTTTGAGCAAAAAGCTCCTTTTGCTTATTTTTATTCTATCCGAAACGCTTTGTCGGGTTTAACTTCCAGTACTACCCCAGCGTTTGTTT
>CAZWDF010000094.1:0-5142 GCA_964632335.1 uncultured Candidatus Saccharibacteria bacterium
GGCTTCCAGCCATACAAAGCCTACGGCGGTACGTATGCTGGAGCAGGGGGTATTGACCCAGCAACTGGAAAAGCAGCGGGTATAAATCCTAAAACTGGACAAGCTTACCAAGAAGGCGATCAATTATCTTATGACCCCAGCAAGGGCATTGCAGGTTTCCAAGATATGCAGACCGCCGCCCAGCAAGGCGTAGCCGGTATGCAAGTGCCCGGCCAATACGGTCAGGCTATGGATATCACAGGCGCTGGTGTTCGCGGCGCTATTGGTACAGCTGGGCAGGGTGTAAACCTGTCTGGTCTTGGCTATGAAGCCGCTGGTGCGGGTAATCGCTACGCTCAGCAGGCAACAAATCCGAGTGATATGCAGGCATACATGTCCCCCTACATGCAAAACGTAGTGGACATCCAGCAACGTGAAGCTCAACGTCAGGCGGATATTGCTGGTACACAACGTGGCGCGCAAGCGGTTAAGTCAGGCGCGTTTGGCGGATCTCGCCAAGCCATCATGGACGCGGAAGCCGCACGTAATCTGGCTATGCAAAAGGGCGACATCCAAGCTACTGGATTGCAATCTGCCTTCCAACAAGCGCAGCAAGCTCAACAGTACGGCGCAAACTTAGGCCTTCAAGGTTTACAAGCAGGTATGCAGGGAGTCGGCGCGGGTATTGGTGCTCAACAAGCTGGATACAGCCAAGCCATGCAAGGCGCGAATCAACTTGCGGCGCTGGGTGGACAGCAATTTAAAACGCAACAAGACATCTACAACCTGCAAAATCAATTTGGTGGACAGCAGCAGGCTTTGGAGCAGCAGAAGCTCAACCAAGCTATGCAGGACTATGCCAATGCGCAGCAGTACCCGCTCATGCAGCTGGGCACAATGTCCAACATGATCCGTGGCTTGCCCATGCAGGCTTCTTCAACTCAACAATATCAGGCTCAACCAAGCATGTTGACCCAAGGTATTGGCGCACTTGGCGCGGGTACATCTCTGTACAACGCGTTTAACCCTCCTAAACCCGGCGGTGCTGCGGGCGGCTTGCCTAGTGAGTTTAAATACTCAAAAGGTGGCGGCATCATGTCCTACAACATCGGCGGTGAACTTGAGGGCGACCTTGAGAGCGCCAGCGATGAGTTTCTTAATCGTCAAATTAAAGAGTCTTCAAGCCCGTCAGTCAAGCGCATGGCTCAACGTATTTTGCGTGAGCGTCAACTAACTAAAGGCCCCGGCATGGCTGGTGGCGGCATTGTGGCGTTCGCCAAGGGAAGCAAAGACGCTGTTATCGCTCCCACTGATGATGAAGAGTCTCGTCGGGCGCAAGGTATCTTGATGGCGGCTCCAAAAAACGTACCGTCTGAGAACCCAACAGCTGCTCCTATTGTGGCTCCCCTACCTCAACAAGCTGTGCAGCCTGCTGCACCTCCGCCTCCGCCACTCACACGGGAGCAAGCTGTTCAGGCGTCAAACGTGCCTGCTGAGCTGAAGTCTATGTTTGGTGCGGCACAGACAGAATCGGCTCGTCCTATTTCTGACTTTGCAAAAGAATTAGAAGCTGAATACAAGGCTGCTGGCGTGAGTCAGCGCAGCCCAGAAGAACGCGCCAACCTGATGAAGGAACGCGCTAACGCTGAAGACGAGGCGCACCGCCAGCGTCACTTACGTATGGCTGAAATGTTTGCCGCGTGGGGCTCAACTCCCGGCCCAACATTGGTTGCTGGTTTGGCGGCGTTTAAAAACAGCGTGCCATCTCTCATCTCTGACGAGAAAGAAGCCAAGAAGATCCGCATGGAGATTGACAAGTCTCTTGCTGGACTTGACGAGTCAATCCGTCTTGAGAAGAGAGGCCTTGTCGATAAAGCCGCAGAGCGTAAAGCAGCTGCTGTCAAGAAGATGGAAGACGTCTACACCGAGGTCGTTAAATTCAAGACCAAAGAAGTGGAAGATGCGCGTGCCGCAGAAGCACAAACAAAGCGCGACGAAGGTCAGTTTGCTCAAAGAACAATGGAAGCTCAGATGCAATTGGAGGGTACTAAATATACTGCCGATATGCGTCTACGCACGGAAGAACTTCAAGCAAGGATTCAACAGGCGAATCGTGCTGCTGATCGCGCCAACGCACAAGACTCCAAAAAGTTTTCACAGTTCCAGACATCAGCGGATCAAGAGCGCAGGGTGTTGGCGGATGTTTCTAGAGCAGAAAGCAGTAAAGCCCACCAAGATGATCTTACTGTTATTAAACAGTACAGCCTGATGCCTAAAGAACAATTGGACAAGAACCCACAAATAAAAGAATTGTTGACACAAGCAAAAACCAATATTGCTGACCGTCAAAAAGATTGGGATACTCAAATTGAAGAAGCAAAGAAAAACACTGATCTTGCCTACAGCAGAGCAATGGGGGGTCAAGAGGACAAAGGCGGTAAAGGCGGTAAAGGTGGCAAGGGTACGCCTCCTCCCTTATCATCATTCCAAAAATAAGGGATAGTCATGGCTTTTGACGTTGAAGGCGCGAAACAAGCCGGGTACTCCGATGCGGAGATAAATTCCTATTTGGCGAAAGAGTCAAACTTCGACTTGCGAGGTGCGCGTCGTGCTGGGTATAAAGATGACGAAATATTGAAGCATCTCATATCCGCTGCCCCACCAAAGCAAAAAGAGCCGCCCCCCGTAGAACCTTCAAAGATTGAGCCAACGCCAGAAGGTCAAAGTGTTTTCCGGCAGATTGCTGACGTACCTCTCAAAATAGGGGCCGGCGCGGTGACGGGCGTGCGCTTGATTGCGGATGCTTTTGGGGCCGAATCTGGTGTTTCTAAAACCTTGCGTGGGGTAGAAGACGAGATAGCTGCCCTGTACAGCGCCCAGTCCAAAAAGGACAGCAAAGAGATCGCCCGCATAATGAAAGAGGCGGAAGACAAAGGCGTCATGGATCAAGTGATTGCAGGTGTCAAAGCAATGTCTGTTGCGCCTGTTGATCTTGTTGCTAATTCTTTGGGTACTGCTGCGCCAGCAATTGCTGCTGGTTTATTGACTACATTGACTGGCGGCGCACCGTTGGTAGCTGCGGGTGCTGGATTAGGCACTGGCGCAGCAATGGGCGCGGGTACTGTTAAGAGCGCAATCTACGACGCTACCAAACAAGTCTTGGCTGAAAAGACCAAGATGACCCCCGAGCAGATTGAGGCTGCTGCAATTAAGGCGCAGGAGTACGGCGGTGAAAACTTAGACCAGATTTTGATTGGCGCGGGTATTGGCGCTGTTGGGGCTAGAACAGGCGCGGAGCCCATCATTGCGCGTCAGCTGGCTAAAGATATTGTTAACAGATCCGTTAAAGCAGAGGCGGGGGAGACTGCCGGTAAAACCGCAACTACCGCCGCAATCAAAGAGAAAGCCACGCAAGAAGCAGCCGTTGCAGCAGAGCGAGGCGCTATTAAACAAGGCGCGGTCACAGCTGCCAAAGAGTTTGCAACTGAGTTTCCACAAGGCGGGCAAGAACAGCTTGCTCAGAACTTGGCGCTGCAACGCCAAGGGTTTGACGTGCCCACAATGCGTGGTGTCGTCAGTCAGGGCACTATGGAGGGATTGGCTGGCGCTGGTATGGGTGCGGCTGCTGGCGCACGGGAAGGCTTCACAGCTGAGCGTGATAAAGACCTCACTGATTATTATAAAAGTCTAGTTGAAAAAGCTGAAGACAAAAAGCAAGAAGATAAACAAACCCCACAGATTGCGGATGCTGCTGCGCCTGCTGGCAGAAATCTGACTGTCTCAGAAGAGGGGCAGGTTACTACGCCGACGACTGTTTCAGAAGAAGGCCAGATTACTACGCCAACACCTACCGCAGAAAAGTCACCTGCTATCAAAAGCGCGGAAGAATACATCGCCAAGATTGATTCGGGAGAAGTACAGCCTAATCCAGCCAAGCTTGGCGCAATGTTGAAGAATCTTGGTATTGAAGTACCTAAAGGTAAGGGCTTCAGAGATAAAGCAGTGCAGGCAATCAGAGAGCATCTTGCAGGACAAGGAGAACCAGATGTTGCAGGAACTGTCACAGATACAGGTGGAGCAGGCGCTGGAGTGGCTATCCAGCCCGGTGCTGTCATCCCCGCCGGAGGAACTACTACAACTGAACTCGGCGGAATGGATAGTGCTGGAGCACCTACTACAGACGTTGGTACGGGAACGGGAGCACAGCCCACTCCACTGACAACTACCGCTGGAGAAACAAAGCCGTACAGCGAGTGGAATCGCCCCAAGCAAGACCGCAAGCAAGCGCCTGTATATACAAAGGCTGAGTTCCCTGATGTATTCCCCGGCTACAAATACGACCCGACAAAGTCTGAAGAAGAAAACACTCAAGCTGCGATGCAATTGCAAGGGCAGTACGAGGCTCAGCAGGAAGAAGAAAGATCCACTGCGCTGAATGAAGTGCGTGCACGTGCTTTAAAAGAACAACAAGAAGCAGAGCAACGTGCGGCTGATGGCAAGCGCCCCAAAATTGTTGAGTTCAAAGTCACTCCTGCCAAGCAAGCGGAGTACGAGCGCACGCGCCAAAAACTTGCGGAAGAAGGTACAACCATACCTGCATGGGATAACCTATCTCAGCTGCAAAAGAAAATCTATTTTGATTTTGTCAAAGCCACCACATACAGTGGAACTGAAGCTGCCGAGCGTGAGCACGATATTGCTGGCCGTCAATTGGCTTCTTTTATGGAAGAGGTCGGTCGCGGCAAAGGGTATAAAGAAGAGAAGACCACAGAAGCTCAACAAAGCGTCCAGTTTGATTACAACAAAAATAGAGACGTCAACAACAAACGTTTCAACGTAAGCTTTCCTACGTGGGACACGCTGTCAAAAGAAGCCAAGGACATATACAACACCCACATTGGTAGCAATACGGGTCTTGAACAGGACGTAGCGTTTGCACACCTCGGACTGCATTTGGCGGAACTTGGCGGCAAGATGACGACTGCCCAGCGGCAGAAGGCTGAAGCCAACATAGCCGAGTTGAAGCGCCGTGCTCAGAAGACTGACGAAGAGACAAAGACCGAAGGCTTTACCGCTGGGTTTGAAACTCCCAGTACCCTGACTGAAACACAAGAAAAAGAACTCGACGAGCGCATTGCGCAGTATGAAGAAGAGCGCAACAAA
>CAZWDF010000095.1:0-5130 GCA_964632335.1 uncultured Candidatus Saccharibacteria bacterium
CCGGCTTAGGAATCGACCTTGACGAAGAGAAGATGAAACGCTACTCCAAGACGCGGATAAATGGTACAAATGCCGCGTTGACCCTGGCAGCATTGAGTTGTATATAGACGACTTGGCGGGCCAGGGGATTTATGTTGACCGTGGGCGAATCGAAAATGACATAGCCGGGTACGACAGGGCTACCGGCTATCCCCGCAAATGGCGTAAGTAGAATTTAGGCCGCCCCACTCAAGGTTGAAAGCCACCTCAATTGAGGTGGCTTTTCTATTTTATCAAAGCTATTTCGCTCCTGTGTAAGAAATTGTCATATACCAGAGCGTAGCCTTATGAAAATATGATAGTGAAATGGAAAAGAAAGACATTGTAGTGCTAACCGATGTATCCGAAGGCATGAAGTTCAGGTTGACTCGCCTGGCAAAGGGATTAAGGCAGATAGACGTTGCCAGCCAAGCGAATGTCCAACCGATAGATGTCACACGGTTAGAAAAAGGCCGCTACGTCTTGCCTACGCGCCGCAAGCGGATACTCGCTGTCTTGGGCTTAGATGATGAGCACGAACACGATTAAAGAGCCACAAATTAAAATTAAGATAAACATACAATCCGGGCCAGTGTCACCGGCTCAAAAGACTGCATGGCGGCGCTTCTGGCAACGTCTTATATCCGAGGTGAAAGCCAGTGAGCGATAAAATCCCTAACCTGGATAGCTTCTTATCATTGCTTAAAGGTGTCAAAAAAGAACGTGACGGCCAATTCAAAGCCTTATGCCCTGGACACAATGACCATAATCCTAGCCTGAGCGTAAAAGAGGCTGAAGGCAAGATTCTACTGAAGTGCTTTTCAGGCTGCGAGCTCGTGGACATTCTGAAGCCGCTTAACCTTGAACCTAAAGACCTATCTCTTAACAGTCACAAAGCAAAGCCAGAACACCGCGAGATTGTAGCCGTCTACCAATATGACGGCTTTGAAGTGGTACGCACGCAGCCTAAAGGTTTTTATCAGCGTAGGCCGGACGGCAAGGGTGGCTACGTCCACAATCTCAAGGGTGTCAAGCTAAGTCTTTACCACCAGGACACGCTAAAACAAGCCATAGACGGCGGCAAGGTTATTTACGTTGCTGAAGGTGAAAAGGACGTTGACCGGCTACGCTCTGAAGGCTTTACGGCTACCTGTAATCCTATGGGCGTGGGCAAGTGGCGCGATATTTACAGTCAAACCCTGAAAGGCGCTGACGTGGTGATTATCCCGGACAATGACAGTCCTGGACGCGACCACGCCGCACAAGTGGCCCTGTCATGCTACGGCAAGGCGACTAGAATCCGGGTGTTAGAACTACCAGACGGTAAGGACGTGAGCGAATGGCTAGACAATGGGCATACACCGGCGGAGCTAACACAACTTGCTGACCGATGCCCGCATTATAACTTACCGGCTGAAGCTACCTTGCCTGAGATTATTGTCACCAATAGACATTTAAGGCACATTACCGATGACGCTTTGAACGCACTCTATAAAGCTAACAATCCTGAGCGTATATTCATTCGCGGCAATACCCTAACCCGGATTAGCTCAGACGAAAAGGGGATACCGTTTACTGAGACATTAACCGAGTCTGCTTTAAGAGGCGACCTGGCCCGGAGCGGTAATTTTGTCCGAATCTCAGCTAAGAATGAAAAGTTAGCAATATCACCGCCGCTAGATGTGGTGCGTGACATAGCTTCACTAGGCGCTTGGTGGTTTCCGCCACTGATAGGCATAACTGAGGCGCCGGTGATACGTCCGGGCGGTACGATAATGAATAAACCGGGCTATGATAAGGACACCAAACTTTATTATTCACCTTCACCAAAGCTAAAAATACCACTGATACCGGATAAGCCAACGGAAAGAGAGGTTAAGGCGGCTATTAAGTCAGTCCTAGAGCCTATCTGTGATTTTCCCTTTGATAACGAAGCAAGCCGGGCCAACGCGATAGCAACCATGTTCACACCTATTCTCAGGCCGATGATAGACGGCCCTACGCCGCTTACCATCATTGACAAGCCACAGGCCGGGACCGGCGCTAGTTTGTTGGCTGAGGTAATAAGCTTGATAGCTACTGGCAGGGCGGCGGCTATGATGACGGCGCAGAAGGATGATGAAAGTTGGCGGAAAGTGATTACCAGTCTCTTAATCAAGGGCCAGCTTGTTGTCACTATTGATAACGTGGAATATGACCTATTTGCACCTAGCCTTGCGGCGATTCTGACGGCTACCAGCTACCAAGACCGGGTATTAGGACGCTCTGAAATTGTGACATTACCTAACCGTACTACCTGGATAGCTACCGGCAATAACATTCGCTTACGCGGTGACTTGCCGCGCCGGTGCATTTGGGTAAGAATGGACGCTCAGACGGCCCGGCCCTGGCAACGTGATATTAGCAGCTTCAGGCATCCGCGCCTTATTGAGTGGGTATCCGGCAATCGCGGCGCTATCCTGGCGGCTATCCTGACAATAGTGAGGAGGTGGGTGTTAGCCAGTATGCCGGCAGCGCAAGGCTTACCTAACCTGGGCGGGTATGAATCTTATTGCCGGATAGTGGGCGGCGTGCTGGACTACATAGGTATCACCGGATTCCTGGCAAACCTTAATACTATGTATGACGAAATGGATACCGAGACGCCACAGTGGGAAACTTTTTTGCAGACCTGGCATGAGGTCATAGGGAATAAACCGATAACGGCGGTTGACCTGATAAGCCGCATAAACGGAAAAGAGGAGCTACGCGCCATTTTACCGGACGCGATAGCTGATACCGGCGTGAAAAATTATACCCGGCGTCTTGGTAATGCCCTGGCTAAGAAAAAGGGTGTACGCTTTCCGAATGGTTATTCCTTAATTAAAACCGATAAGGGCGAGCGCGGGGCTACCTGGCAAGTCCTGACTCCGGGGCTGACTCTTAAACCAGAGAGTCAGCAAGCTAAATTAGCTATGACGGCTGACTCTCCTGACTCTAGTTTAACCCCAGCGCACGGAAAAAATAACAATGAAAGTATCAATAAATATTTATATAGAAGTGGGGCGGAAAGTAGAGTCAGAGAGTCAGGATTAGCTTTAAAAACGCCTGACTCTGCCCATGATGATATACCACCTTACCCTGAAAATCCATGTTCTAAGTGCGGTAAAGATGAGTGGGGATTGACCCCTGAAGGCCGGTATTATTGTCAAAACTGTGAGAGTGAGACATGACGCTCATGTCCGAATTTCAATACTATAGTCCCGGACGCCAGATTTATTACTGGTTTGGTGAAGCCTTTGGGTTGACCGGCAAACATGAAGGCAGCCATGACATTTTGTTATACCTGGGAACTGAGGCCCAGGTTAAAGAGGCTTTAGCCAATGGCAAACGGTCAGTCCATAAGCAAAAGAACAAAATATTAGACCGCGAAAGAGCTTTAGCCAAAAAACTTAAGGGCAATAAACCATGATAGTGACCTGCCCGCATTGCGGGGGAACGGTAACGGTTAAGGGTTTAGGACGGAAAGCGTTTAATATACCAGTCACTAAAGTTTGTGACGCATTACAGCTTCACCGTAGCGTGTCAAAGGCGGCCAGTGAGCTAGGGTGTAGCCGCGCCTACATTTATAAAGTCCTAAAAGCCGCCGGACTTTCACCGGCTGACGTTATCAAAGGACACGCAACAAAAGATAACAGATTGTTGCATAAGGGGGTTGTAAGTGGCTGACATTAAAAATGAGACGGCCTTGACGGTTAGGGCGGATAATGCCGCTTTACGCAACAAAACTTCTCAATTGTCCGCAATCCAGAGGGCGGAAGCCGGGGCCGCTGACTACGTACCGCATGTCACGGCGGGCCAGGTTAAGCTAATGGCAGTAGTGGCCGGTCAGAACAAGCGGCATGGTGAGCGTAACGCCTTGCTGATTAAGTTCCTGTTTGACGGTTGTCTGCGGGTATCCGAGGCGCTAGGCGTCCGTCCGGTTGACCTACAACGCACACCGGACGGCTGGACGGCGCGGGTGTTAGGCAAGGGTAGCAAGCCGGGCCTGGTGGCAATATCCGCGAGTATAGCGGCGGAGCTTCAATCTTACTGCTACCGGGCCAAGATAGGTGAAGGTGAGCGCATATTCCCGGTGTCCAGGTCACAGGCTTTCAGGATAGTAACCGAGGCTTTTGACAGGGCGGGCATACCGAGGCCGTCAAAAGAACGTGACCATGTGGGCGGCGTACATATATTAAGGCATAGTGGGGCTATTGAGCGTCTACGGCTTACCGGTAATCCGAGAGCTACACAAAGCCAGCTAAGGCACAAATCAGCCTTAATGACCATGCGGTATCTAAAGACACTGAGCGCAGACGAAAGCCTTAAGATTCAGCAAGAGGTAGACCACCAATGGTGAATCAAGAACGAATAGCTTCACAGGACATATAGAATAGCTTTGAATTATGGAGTATTCAATAAGATGGATTTTAAATTGATTCATAGCTATTCGGAAATTCGATTTACTTCAATTAGAGGTCTAAATTGTTGATGATTGACTTATGTTCTGGCCTAAAGGGAGCGTCCGCAGCGATGCGAGAGCATGGTTGGACGGTGATTTCATTAGATATTGACCCTGAATTTAAGCCGGATATTATAGCAGATGTTAGAAAATGGTATTATGAAGGGCCAAAACCTGATTTAATATGGGCGTCTCCGCCGTGTAATGAGTTTTCCCGTGAGTTTTTTATATGGTCACGCACTGGTAAAACTCCTGATTTATCAATTTATCAGGCTTGCAAACGGATAATTTATGAAGCTAATCCCCGTTTCTGGGTTATTGAGAACGTCCGGGGCGCAGTTTCCTATTTTGGGAAGTATTCCGCAGTCTATTATCCCTATTATTTATGGGGATTTTTTCCGCCTTTACCCGATATTAAATTGGAACATCGGTATAAAGAAAGCTTAAGTTCCTTAAATAAAGCAGAAAGAGCATTGATTCCATATAAATTATCATATTTAATAGCTTCAACAATAGAAAAATCACATTCTTTATTTGAATTGAATATTAAATATTCCCCAAAAGGGTATTGACAAGCTAGTACCTAGTTGCATAAATCAGCGTAGTTAGATTTGAGTTGGCCAGGATAG
>CAZWDF010000096.1:0-410 GCA_964632335.1 uncultured Candidatus Saccharibacteria bacterium
AACAACATTAAGAAGTACTGTTGGAACAGCAACAGAACTTTACACCTACTTGAGATTGTTATTTTCAAGATGTGGAGATAAATTTATTGGTCCATCCTTTGTTTTTGGATTCAATCACCCATCAGGGATGTGTCCTGAATGCAAAGGACTGGGGAAAAGAATTAAAGTTGATGTCAGTTTAATTTTAGATAGAGATAAGACGATTAGAGAAGGGGCAATTAATCATCCGGATCATAAAACAGGTGGTTGGAACTGGAGAGAGATGGTCGCTGTCAATTTATTCGATGTAGATAAAAAATTGAAAGATTATTCTGAAAAAGAATTGAATGATTTCCTATATGCAAAAGCAATTCCTATTGAGAAAAGACATGGTGCAGGGGTTTATTCTAAAAACTATGAGGGTATTATTA
>CAZWDF010000096.1:420-5046 GCA_964632335.1 uncultured Candidatus Saccharibacteria bacterium
TAGAAGACTGGAAAGAATTTATGTAAACAAGGCTAAAGAAGAATTATCTAAAGACAGGAAAGATGCATATCAAAAGTATTTTGTTTATTCAGATTGTGATTCCTGCAATGGTTCAAGGATTAATGAAAAAGCAAGAAGTGTAAAAGTCAAGGGAAGAACAATACCCGAATTGATAAATATGGAGTTTATTGATCTTTACAGTTTCCTTGGAACAGTAGAGGGAGATATTGCAAAACCCATTGTTCAAAAAATGAGACAGATATTAAAGCACTTAATAGAGATTGGCGTTGGATATCTTTCCTTGAATAGAACGGTTGCGACATTATCTGGTGGAGAAAGCCAAAGAGTTAAAATGGCAAGGCAATTAGACTGTGATTTAGTCGATATGATGTATATTTTGGATGAACCATCAATTGGACTTCATCCAAGAGATATTAATAAATTAATTGAGATGCTCATTAAATTAAAAGAAAAGGGCAATAGTGTTTTTATTGTCGAACACGATCCTGCTTTAATTAAATGTGCTGAACATATAGTTGATATAGGTCCAAAAGCAGGAAGCTTAGGTGGAAAAATAATCTTTTCAGGAGATTATAATGGTTTAATAAAATCAAAAGGATTGACTGCTGAATATTTGAACAAAAAAGAAAAAGTAAATAATAAAAGAAAAAAATGGAATGAGTTTATTGAAATCAAAAATGCAACTTTGCATAATTTGAAAAACATTTCAACAAAAATTCCCAAAGAAGTTATGACCTGTATAACCGGTGTCGCAGGTTCAGGGAAAAGTAGTTTGATAAATGATTTATTTCTCCAGGAAAATAAAGAAGCCATCATCATTGACCAGTCTCCAGTTGGAAAATCTTCTCGTTCCAATCCTGCCACTTACATAGGAGTGTTTGATTTAATAAGGAAAGTATTTGCAAAAGAAAACAACACAACACCATCTTTATTCAGTTTCAATTCAAAAGGTGCTTGCCCAAAATGTAAAGGTCTTGGAACCCTAAGTTTTGAAATGAATTTTATGGATGAAGTTAAAATTACTTGTGATGAATGTAATGGGAAAAGATACACTAATGAAATTTTAAAGTTAAGGTATAAAGAAAAAAGCATTTTCGATGTTCTGAATATGACCATTAGGGAAGTGAAAGAATTTTTTAATCATTCAGAAATCAAAAGAAAACTTCAGGTATTATGTGATGTAGGATTAGAATATCTAGAACTTGGACAACCGTTAAGCACATTATCAGGCGGAGAATGCCAAAGGGTAAAACTAGCATCGGAACTTCACAAAAAAGGAAATATCTATGTGATGGATGAACCGACAACTGGATTTCACATGGCAGATATTGAGAAACTATTAAAAATTATTAAAAACTTGGTTGAAAATGATAATACTGTCATTGTAATAGAACATAATCTTGATATTGTAAAGCATGCGGATTGGGTTATCGATTTGGGCCCAGAAGGGGGAGCCAAGGGGGGAGAAATATTATTTGAAGGTGTGCCGGAAAAATTAGTTCAGTGTGAGAATAGTTATACAGGAAAATATTTAAAACAATTATTATAAGAATTTTTTAAAAATTATATAGCTTTTATTCAACCCAAAGGCATCGCTTTACTTAACAGAGGTTCTTTGCTTAGATGTAATTTTGTCAGTTGTTTGTCTTTTTCTATCTTGGCATGAGGATTGCGGAGTTAATCGTGACCTTGTGTCTTTCAGATGCCGAATAGATTGGGATTATCCAAATAAGACAAGACGTTTCGTTTGTCATATTTAAATAAATAGATACAAAAGTATTATAGACCCTAATTATCTACTAAATAATATTCAGGAGGCGAAATGTATCACCCAAGGTTTAAAGGCAATCATTACGAAATGGGCCAGAAAATGGGAAATATATTTAAAAGATATCATGCCCGGTTTCCCATTAAACTTGATCCATTTCAAATTAAATTTGGCAAAGAAAGCGGCATTTTATTAAAGCAGTATTTTCCCGAAGCGGCAGCAGAAATTAAAGGGATTACCGATGTCATAGGATATGATTATGAATTATTTACTTCCTGGATGATGTGTATGGGATGTTGTCATACGATTGACAATGGAAATTGCGTAGAAGTTAGAGGATGTACAGCATTTAGCTTTGTACATGGTGGTCAAGTGTATCATGGAAGAGATAATGACCTGCCACCATTTTTAAAACAAGTCAGTAAAAGTATATATTATCAGCCTGAAAATAAAATGAAATTTATTTTAAACACATCATCTTTTATCAACGGAGAGGAAGGCATTAACCAAGCAGGATTGGTTGTGGCAATGACTTTTGTTATGCCAAAATTAGAAGAAATAAAACCTGGAATCAATTCGGTATTTTTAGTTCGTTACATTTTAGAAAATTGTAAAACCGTTCATGAAGGCATTGAAACCTTGAAAAAATTACCGATAGCTTCAAGCTGCAATATCATTTTAACAGATAAAAAAGGTGATATGGTGGTAGTAGAATGTAATCCATTAAAAATGCACCTAAGATACCCCGAAAAAAATGAGGATGATGAAAAATTTATTATCACGGTAAACCATTTTACCTCAAAAGAGATGTGGAAACATGATGCGAGTAATCGTAATGTTTATTTCTCTAGAGACAGATATCAAACAGCGCTGAACGCTTTAAAGAATATTGACTACAGCGATGGTGTTGAGTATGCTATAAATATACTCAGTGGAAAATACGGATTGATGTGTCAATATGACGAAGCATTAAATTTTGAAACTATTTGGTCTTCAGTCTTTGATATGACCAATAATAAGATATACAGGGCAGAGGGTAATCCTTTAAGGACTAAATTCATCGAGGATAAAAGATTGCAAATGATATAAAAAGTGATGACTAACTTTTTGTAAGTGCAATGGGCCTACCTATGCCAAGATTTATATATCCAGGGAAAAAGGGATCAGAATTGAATCATTTATTAGAGATTTTTATACAAAGAAGAGGTTGAAATTGTGGCAGGAATAAAGCGTGAAGACATAAAGCCAGGCAGCAAAGTAAGCGTTGTACAAAAACAAGATCAGCGCTCAGGGAAATTGACGGATGGCATTGTCCAAAGGATTCTTACGAAATCACCTGATCATCCACATGGTATCAAGGTGATGCTAGAGGGTGGTATTGTTGGTAGAGTTAAAGAGATCCTTTAATTAAAAAATGTTATAAAGGGATTTAAATTTATGAAAAATCTTAAATTACTATTCTTTATTATCTGTTTAGTATTTTTCTTAAATGTCATTTTCTTTCATTGTTCTTTTGCCACACTTTATATTGTGAAAGATCAAGAAGGAAACAACATTTGTATGACCAACAAAGAAGACCTGGTTTCTGAATATGAGAAGATCGGATATGCAATTTGGATTCTTGAAGCTGGTGGATTAACTCAAAAATCACTTGAAACTGATATTTTTTCTAATGAATCTCAATTGCAATTAAAAACCGAATCAATAGATTTAGAACCTCAAACTAAAGTAGTGCTTCCATCAACAACAGAGTTAATACCAGCAGAAAAAACGAATGTTGAAAGAAATAAAATGATAGAGATTTTTAAGGCAAATGCCTTAACTTGGTGGGGTAACAATTCTGAAATGGTAAATGATGAAGTTAAATTACAGACCGAAGCATATGATTGGACTGTTAAACAAACTAATTATACTGACATCATGGCAAGGGTTCGCGAAAAGTGGGGCAATAATTATGCGATGGTTAAATATGAATACGAACAGCAAGTTGAAGCATATAATTGGATTAGTCAACAAAAAGCCTATCCGGAAATTATGTTACAGGTAATAAAAGAGTGGATATATGACTATCCCAAGGTGAAATACAAGTACGAACAACAAGTTGAAGCATATGAGTGGTTACAAAAAAATAAAAATAGAAATCCTGAAGCTTATAAACGCGCAAGTAATCAATGGGGAAATGATTATGTAACGATAAAATACGAATATGAGAAAGAAATTTAGTCTTTTTAGATTTCGATCCTTTGAAATAAAATATTTAGTTTAACTAATAGGTAAGACAAACGACGTTTCATCTCTTTTATTTATAGAAACTTATGGGGGTAAGACTTGCAATGCAAAAAAAGATATACTATATTGACCCCATGACCAGACCATTAAGAATAGAATTTAAGAGTGCCCTTTATCGTATTACCGTCCCCTGTCACAGTCCCCTATTACATTAGATATATCGGTGAGAGCTTAAGAGTTTATTTTAACAGTAGTTCCCAATAACCAACATCTATCCATTTATTAAACTTATATCCAACTTCTGTAAAATGAGCGACTTTTTTAAAACCAAATTTTTCATGCAAATGTTGGCTTTCCTTATTAGGAAGTGCTATACCACCTATCACTGCATGAATGTTTCTTTTCTTAAGATCATTTAATAGTGCTGTATATAATTTAGTTCCAATTCCTTTACCCAATTTACCGGCCTTTAAGTAGACGGTTGCTTCAACAGAAAAACGATAAGCACATCTACCTTTCCATTTGCTTGCGTACGTATAGCCAATGATTTCTTCATTTTCTGTATAAACAAAAAAGGGTAGAGACGAAGTAATTTCGACTATCCGTTT
>CAZWDF010000097.1:0-4976 GCA_964632335.1 uncultured Candidatus Saccharibacteria bacterium
TTGACCTGGAATTTTATGAAGTAGGAGAAAGTAAGTTATTTACGGGGTACAAGGAATTGTTCGGCTCTGTTTCTCCCATCAATAAAGATGTCGGCAGGGAATTTATGGTAGCAGGTGTTAGGAATTTGGTCGAGTGCATGAGGAATGGAGACAAATCGATATCGAGCGGCGAGGATGGCAGAGCAGCGCTTGAGCTTATATGCGCATTCGATGAATCCGCTAGAGCTGATGGCGCAAAAGTAAAGCTTCCCTTAACAAATAGTGAAATAGAAATAAGTTCCAAGTAGGGGGCAAAAATGAGCAAGAAATTAGCTATATTAGGTGGAGATATGGTTCGGGAGAAACCCTTTCCACCTCATCCGATTATTGGGCAAGAAGAAATAGCAGCCGTAACAGATGTCTTGAAAAGCGGCCAGTTATCCACCTTCATCGCTCAACCTGGAGAGCAATTTTTAGGTGGGAAAAAAATAAAACAGTTTGAACGGGAGTTTGCTGAGCGTTTTGGTATAAAATACGCTGTAGCATTTAATTCAGCTACGGCAGGTCTTCATGCCGCAATTGTAGCCTGCGGAGTAAAAGCAGGGGAAGAAGTAATAGTTCCTCCTTATACATTTACTTCTACAGCCACCTGCGCTTTGATGCATAACGCTATTCCTGTATTTGTGGATATAGACCCAGATATATTCTGTCTGGATCCTGCCCAGATTGAGAAGGCTATAACACCGAGGACAAGGGCAATTATACCAGTCCACCTGTTTGGCAATGCCGCCGATATGGATGGAATAGTGACGATTGCCGAGAAATATAGCCTCAGGGTTATTGAGGACTGTGCTCAGGCACCGGGTGCAACTTATAGAGGGAGATTCATCGGCACCATGGGCAGTTGTGGCGTCTTCTCCTTTCAGGAAACTAAAAATGTGATGACTGCTGAAGGAGGGATGCTCATAACTGGCAATGAAGAGATTGCCGAAATAGCTCGGATGGTAAGGAATCATGGTGAGGTCATACTAGAGAGCCAGAAGGAGCGAACCTACAGGTCGGATATTCTCGGCTGGAATTACAGGATGACAGAATTAGAAGCAGCACTGGGAATAGCTCAGCTCAGGAAATTGGATGAACTTAACCAGAAAAGGATCGAGCTTGCAGATTATCTGTCTGAGCGATTGACCGGGATAGATGGATTGACGCCACCTATAATTCGCCGTTGGGTAAAGCATGTCTACTATGCCTATCCTTTGAAATACGACGAAGTCAAGGTAGGCATACCCAGAGAACTGTTCGTGAAAGCACTGGCTGCAGAGGGCATTCCATTTGGAGCAGGTTATGTTAGACCTCTATATTTGAACCCCATTTACCATGAAAGAAAGCCCTTTATCTATGACTATTTCGGCAAGAACATCAGCTACGATAAAGGCATCTGTCCTATCACAGAAAGACTCCACGAAAGGGAATTGATACTAACGCTAGTGTGCAGACCGCCAGCGACATTGGCGGATATGGATGACGTTGCCAGGGCTATAGAGAAAATTCTGGCAAACAAGAATGAATTGGAGGCCTTAGCCGCCGGGTAATTCACTATGTAGATACCTCATATAAACCCATTTAACACGAGCCCTGAACATGAGCTATGGAATACTTGCCACCAAAGCATCTAATCATAAGAGCTGATGCCAGCACTGATATGGGCACTGGCCACCTCATGCGCTGCCTGGCACTGGCGCAAGGATGGAAGGACAGCGGCGGCGAGGTAACTTTCATCACCGCCTGCCGGAATGATAGCCTGCTTCAGCGACTTCGAGAAGAGGGGTTTGAGATGCACCCGTTGGCTCGCCAGCATCCTGACTCTAGCGACTGGGACTCTACCAGGGAGGTTCTGGCGGTTCTTCCCGGTGCCTGGGTAGTGCTGGACGGTTACCATCTTGACCAGACCTACCAGCACAGAGTGAAGGAGGCCGGACACCGGTTACTGGTGATAGACGATACGGCTCATCTGAAGCACTACTACGCCGACATCGTGCTGAACCAGAATTTGTCCAGCGAACAGTTACAGTACTCTGTCGAACCTTACACCCACTTGCTGTTGGGCACGCGCTACGCGCTCCTCAGGCGGGAGTTTCTTGGCTGGATAGACTGGAAACGCGAGATTCCAGAGGTGGCCCATCGGTTGCTGGTGACTTTGGGGGGTAGTGATCCGGAAAATTGTACGCTTAAAGTAGTCCAGGCCCTTCAACTGATGGACACACCTGGCTTGGAAGCAACCGTTGTTATTGGTGCTGGTAATCCCCATGCCGAGGTGCTAGAAGCCGCCATCAGACGGGGCAGTATGCCCATACGCCTGGTCTGTAATGCGAAGAACATGCCGGAGCTAATGGCGTGGGCCGATATGGCGGTAGCCTCGGCGGGAACCACAACCTGGGAGTTTCTATTCCTGGGAACGCCAGCCCTGTTTTTAATACTGGCGGATAACCAGTCTCTTGTTGCTCAGCAGATAGAGGGCCAGAAGGTAGGGAAGATGCTGGGCTGGGCCGGGAGTATGTCGGTTCAGTCCCTGGCTGAGTCAATTGCTTGGCTGGCGAAAGATTCCAGATTGCGGGCCGAGATGAGCACCAATGCTCGACGAACGGTAGATGGGAAAGGTACGGAAAGAGTAGTCGCCGCCCTGCATCAAACCAGAACTCACGGATTAAAGCTCAGACCGGTGACTCTAGAAGATTGCCGTCAGCTATGGGAATGGGCTAACGACCCCGCAGTACGAGCGGCTTCTTTCTCCTCAGCCTTCATTACCTGGGAAGAGCATGTGAATTGGTTCCAACGGAAACTGGCTGACCCCCACTGCCTTATTTATATCATACTAGACAAGCAAGGTACGCCAGTTGGGCAGGTGAGATTTGATACTTCAGGTAATGAGGCGGAAATCAGTACCAGTATTTCCTCTCCTTACCGTGGCTACGGTTATGGTATGGAGGCAATCAATATCGCCAGTGAGCATCTGTTTAAGGAAACAGCGGTTAGTCGCATTTACGCCAATATCAAACAGGACAATATCGCTTCTTATCGCGCTTTTACCGAAGCTGGCTATAGAGAAATTGGTGTTGAATTGGTGAAAGGGAATCCAGCATTGAGAATGGTTCTTGATAAAAATGGAAAGTTTTCAAAGAACGACTGTTATTAAGATAGGTGAGCACCTTATTGGAGCTGGTCACCCGGTTTATGTGGTGGCTGAAATCTCGGCCAACCATCGCCAGCAGTTTGATGAGGCGGTGAAGTTGCTTAGAGCGGCTAAACAAGCCGGGGCTGATGCGGTCAAACTTCAGACCTACACGCCCGATACCATGACCATACGAAGCGATACCCCGGAATTCCAAATCACTGGTAGTACTCCCTGGGATGGAAGGACCCTTTATGACCTCTATGCCGAAGCCTACATGCCCTGGGAATGGCAGCCAAAGCTTAAGAAGGTGGCGGATGACTTAGCCATTACTTTGTTTTCTACTCCATTTGACAAGACAGCGGTGGATTTTCTGGAAGAGATGGTGAAGCCACCAGCCTATAAAATTGCCTCCTTTGAAATTGTTGACCTGCCTCTTATTGAGTATATCGCCAGCAAAGGCAAGCCAATAATCATGTCAACCGGCATGGCCACGCTGGATGAGATAAGGGAAGCAGAACAGGCAGCTCGTAACGCCGGTGCCACGCAGGTTGCCCTGCTCAAATGCACCAGTGCCTATCCGGCGCCAGCGGGGGAGATGAACCTGCGCGCCATCCCCCACCTGGCCGAGGTATTCGGCGTGCCGGTTGGCCTTTCTGACCATACCCTGGGCATTGCTGTGCCCGTAGCGGCCGTGGCCATGTGGGCTTGCATCATAGAGAAGCACTTCACTCTTTCACGGAGCATCCCATCTCCGGATAGTGCCTTTTCCTTGGAACCTCACGAATTCCAGATGATGGTGGAGACGGTCCGAACCGCCGAAAAAGCTCTGGGTGAAGTAAAATACGAGGTAAGCGAGCAAGAAGCTAAGAGCCGTGTTTTCCGACGCTCGCTTTTTGTCGTTAAAGACATGATAAAGGGAGACATATTCACCGAGGAAAATGTGCGTTCCATCCGGCCGGACTACGGGCTGCACCCGCGGTATCTGAAAGTCGTGCTGGGGCGGCAGACTGCGCGAGATATCAAGAAGGGCACGCCCCTTAGCTGGGAGCTCGTATCCGACGCCTGAGGTCACCGAGCCCGGTCGCTCGGCTCCGGTATAGGAGGGCTTGGCCGAAATAGCCCCATAAAGAATGAGATTTCCTTCTTTCTGAATCCCCTCATGATAAAGATGGATACTCCATACACCGCTATCCCCGCCAGAACCGTGAGAATAGTGGCCAGAGTGCCCTGAGGATGTATTGCCCAGATAGCCAGAGACATTATCGTTGAGGCCAGCAGGCTTTTGATAATAAACTGCCATTCAATGTCAAACCTAAGCTCTTTGAAGGCATAATAGCCCTGTATGAGCAGTTGCAGTAAATAGGCAATCATCGTGGCAATAGCCGCGCCCACAATCCCCAGGTGGGGAACAACCAGTATATTGAGCAATAGATTGACAAAGGCTGAAGCCCCCAGTGCCGCGGCAATTATTTTCGTCTTCTTGACCAATACGAGGATAAGCCACGGGACGGTAGCCACATTCATAAACAAAAAACCCAGGGCGATAATAGACGTCACCCACTTTCCCTGGGAAGCTATGGCGGCGGTAGAAAACATCGCCAGTACCGGCTCCGAGAGCATGGCCGCGCCAAAGACGAAGGGGATAGCCAAGGCCAGAGTGTATTTCAGAGAATACTTCAAATGGGTTTTTACCTCTTCTATTCTCTTTTTATCATAGAGCTGTGACAGCGCTGCCGGCAACACGAATCCCAGTATGTTAGCCAACAGAAGGCAGGCATTGGCCACCATGTATCCCGCCGAGTAAATTCCAACCGAGGCTACTCCC
>CAZWDF010000098.1:0-4939 GCA_964632335.1 uncultured Candidatus Saccharibacteria bacterium
CGACAACGTGGCCGCGCTCGGCGGCGAAGAGGCGCGGCGAGAATTGCGCGCGGCCAACCTGCTCACGGCGAAGCGCAAGGCGCTCGAGAAGCGCATCGTCGCCGCCTTCGGCGAGGACATGGACGGAAGCCTAGCCACCAAGATGCAGACAGCAATTCGGTCTGCCTCGCTGGGAGATGCCGCTGCATTCAATCGGCTGATGAAAGCCGTGCCAGAAGACCTGCAGCGCGAAACTGTTGCCACTGCACTGGCCTCAGTGACAGCCAGCAAGCGCGCCACGCGCCGCGCTGGATTTGCCGACGAAACGGTCTTCGGGTTTGGAGACTTTGCCAAGACCTATCGCGGGCTGCGCTCCAATCCCCCCGTCTACTCGCAGATGGTCAAGATCATGGGGACAGAGTGGGATCGCACGATGCGCGATCTGTATGAAATCTCAAAGCGTATTGCTGACGCCGAGGCTCGCATCCCGACCACCGGCAAGGCCAACCAGATTCTCGGCGAATCGGCGGTCACGGGCCTGATCGGAAAAGTGATGCAGACAAGCGCAGCGCAGCGCATCACGACATCCGTGGCAGGCGGCCTTGGCCCGATCGGCGGCGCGCTGGCCCCGGACATCATCGAGTTTATGAAGAACGCGCCGAAAAACGCCGTGCAGAAGGCCAGCGGCCTGTTCGCATCGCCTGAGTTTCAGCGCCTGGCTGTGGAGACGGCGAGCCAAGGAGGAGCGCCGAGCGAGGCCGCGCTGCGTGCTGCCGCACAGTCAAGTGCCTTCCGTAAATTCGCAGATGCTGTGAAAATCCCGCGTGAAATCGATGCACGCATCGCGTGGCTTCAAAGCGCCCTGCAAGCTGGGCGAACCATGCAGGCCGAGCCGCCCCCCCAGGAGTAACCATGCCCGCCCTTTCCATCCAGCCCCCGTTTCCCGTCTTCACCGACATCGACGGTCAGCCGCTGGAGGATGGTTTCATCCTCATCGGCGCGGCCAACCTCGACCCGCAGGGCAACCCGATTGCCGTGTACTGGGACGAGGCGTTGCTGGTGCCTGCAACGCAGCCGATCCGCACGCTCGCGGGCTACCCGTCGCGCAGCGGCACGCCGGCCAGGCTCTACGTCAACTCGGACTACAGCATCCGGGTGCTGAACAAGAACGGCAGCGTGCTGTACTCGTCGCCCGTTGCGACCGAGCAGTACAGCGATGCCGTGGTGACCGTGGCCTCCTCGAACGTGACGTTCACGCAGGGTGGGGTCGGTGCGGCCACGATCACGGCGCAGAACAAGATGCGCCAGCGCGTCAGCATCCTCGACTTCACTGGCGTCGATCCCACGGGCCTGACCGACAGCACCGCGGGCATCCAGGCGGCGATCACCTACGCCAAGACGCTGACCTCTCCTGAACTCATCATCGACGCGGGCACGTACCTCGTCAGCGCGACCCTGACGCTCGATCTGCCGAACTACAGCACGATCCGGTGCTTCGGCCTGATCCGCTCCAGCGTGTCGAACAACCCCGCGATCCGCATCGGCAGCACCTCGGCCAACACGTTCAGCCTGACCGTGACGGGCATCAAGGTCGAGCGCACCTCGGTGGACACGAGCAACCTCTCCACGGGCGTGCAGTTGCGCAACCTCGTGGCGTCCTACGTCGATGTGCGGTGGTGTCGGAACTTCGAGGATGGCGTCTACTGCTACGGCGATCAGGCCAACGGCGGGTTCTCATACAACGAGATCCACCTCGGGTTCATCCACGACAACAAGCGCAACCTGCACCTGAACGCGGCCTCGCCGGGCTACTGCAACGAGAACAACTTCTACGGCGGCACGTACAACCACAGCAGCGGCTACCCCGCAGTCGCCACGACGAACCTGCTCGTGGCGCACTTCGCCTCGTCCGTCCTGAACAACAACCGATTCTACGGCCCGTCGTTCGAGGACAACTCGGCGCTCGCCACGGCGGCCGTCATCAACGGCGACAACAACGTGATCTACTGGCCGCGGATCGAGAACCCGGCGATCCAGACCACGTACCAGATCCAGTTCACCGTCAACGCCCGCGAGTGCCGCGTGATCGGCCACGGGTTCACGATGGTGAACACGAACATCAGCGACCTCGGCTCGGGCAACATGTACGAGACGCGCGAGGGCGCGGTGATCCGCTACCAGACCACGGCAGCGGCGGGCAAGGCGGTGCTCAAGCTCCAGTCCTACGCCAGCGGCTCGGCCAAGGTGCTCTCGGGTCTGGACACGGCCGGCACCGAGCGCAGCTACATCACGGGCGATGGTGACGCCTACCTCAAGCGGGCGCTCGCGCTCGAAGGTGTGCCGGCTAGCGGCACCGCGGGCGCGGTCACATACGGCGCGGGCACGCAGTTCACGGTGGGCGGCGCAGGTGGTGCGTCGGCCCTGCCTGCCACGCCTCTCGGGTATCTGCGCATCTGGGTCGGCACGACCGAGGTCGCCATCCCCTACTACAACCGGGTCTAAGGAGCCGCAATGAACTGGAAGATCGATTTTCTCAAGTGCCTGCCCTCGGTGGGCGGCGTCTCGAACTACGTGGTCGAGTGTGGGTGGCGCGTCAGTGCGTCGCTCAACGGGCACGCCTCGGGCGAGTACGGCGTGTGCGCGTTCACCCCGCCTGCAAGCGTCGAGGGCGAGTTCGTGGACTACACCAAGCTCACCGAGAGCCAGGTGCTCGGCTGGTGCTGGGCCAGCGGCGTGGACAAGGCCGAGATTGAGGCCCGCGTGCTCGCCAAGATCGACGAGCTCGCGCACCCCACGATCCTGATCCCCCCGCTGCCCTGGGTCGCGTAAGGAGCCCTCATGTCCGCTGTCACCGTCAACACGCCCTACCCGACGTTCACCGATATCGACGGGCAACCGCTCGAAGATGGATACGTCTGGATCGGTGTCAGCGGCCTGGAGCCGCAGGCCGATGCTGGCGCGTGACAAACTCCTCCACCTCGCCCTAGGCGTGCTGGCGATCCTGTGCGCCTACGTGGCGCTGTGGATCAACTCGCTGTTCGGCCTGGGCGCGTGCCTTGCCTACACCACCACCGCCGTGGGCGTGCTGTACGAGTGGCAGCAGCACTACCGGGGTGAGGGTGAGCCGGATCTGATCGACGCACTCGCAACCGCTGCACCGGGCTGGGTGGTCTGGGCACTCTTGGAGCTTCTCTGATGACCGATGACGACTTCCGACGCCTGGAGGGCAAGGTGGACAAGCTGGCCGACGCTGTGGGTAAGCTGATCCTATTCGAGGAGCGCCAGGCCACGCAGGGCGCACGCATCGGCGTGGTCGAGCGTGACATCGCGCTAGCCTCGCAGGCCGTTGGACGCGTCGAGCGCAAGGTCGATCAGTGGATCAACCGGGGCGTGGGTGTGTGGGCTGTGGTGGCCGTCATCTTCGCGCTGATGCAGTTCGGGGCCAAGATCCTAGGGGGGTAGCGATGAACTTCGACACCGCGTTCGCCAAGCTCCTCGGGCACGAGGGCGACTTCAGCGACCATCCCGCCGACCCGGGCGGGGCAACCCGCTTCGGCATCACCGAGGCCGTGGCCCGCGAGGTGGGCTACCGCGGCGACATGCGCGAGCTGCCGGTGGATCTCGCCAAGCGGATCTATCTGGAGCGCTACTGGAAGCCCATCAGCGCCGACGACCTGCCCCCGGGTATCCGGTACATCGTGTTTGACGGCGCGGTGAACTCGGGGCCGGGGCAGTCTGTTCGGTGGATGCAGCGGGCGCTGGGCGTCGTGGACGACGGCAAGATTGGCCCCAAGACGCTGGCCGCGGCTTATGCGCAGAACGCCGACGCGCTGCGCTGCCGCATCCTGGCCCAGCGCCTGCGGTTCATGTCTGGCCTGGCGAACTGGCCCGCGTTCTCCCGCGGCTGGGCTCGGCGCATCTGTGACCTGATGGAGGCGTGACCATGAACCCGCTCGTACTCGCACCGCTGCTCGAAGTCGGCAAGACGCTGCTGGATCGGTTCGTGCCCGACCCCGAGGCCAAGCGCGCCGCCGAGGCTGAGTTCCTCAAGATGGCGATGGACGGCGAGCTCAAGCAGACCATCGCGCAACTGGAGATCAACGCCCGGGAGGCCGCGCACCCCTCGGTGTTCGTGGCCGGGTGGCGGCCGTTCTTCGGCTGGGCCGGTGGCTTCGCGTTCGTCTACGCCACGATTGCCCAGCCGCTGCTGGCGTGGTACGGCGCGTCGAAGGGCTGGCCCGCGCCCCCGGAACTGAACCTCGATCTGCTGTGGGTCGTGGTCACCGGGATGCTCGGGATCGGGGGCATGAGGAGTTACGAGCGCGTGAAAGGCGTCATTCCACCCGGTCGCTGACGCGCTTGCCATACACGACGTTTTTTACGTCGTGTAACTGTACTCCGATTGCTTCAGCGGTGGCGCTCGGGGATTGTGTTCTTTCGCATTCCTTGCGGATGCGGATGCGCTGATCGTCTGTCAATTTCGCCTGTGGTCGATTGCGCGCCTGCTGATTAGGCGTAGCCCAACGGCAATTTTCCGGGCTGTACGGGCCATCGTTGTCGAACCGATCCAAAGACATTCCGGCTGGACGAGGGTGAAGATCCGCCACAAACAAACGAATGTCATGCCATCTATCACACACGTAAATTCCGCGCGCTCCGTAGCGGACGTACTTTGCGTTTTCCGGACTGTAGCAACGCCGCATCATGGTGTGCCACGTTGGGTAAAGAGGATGATTGTGCAGGCCGTGCTTTGTGTTTACAACTGCCGCCTTGGCAATACCCTCAAGCGTTGATTTAACTGTTTGCGGGGTGCCGTGCCTGTACCAACGCAGATAGTGCTTACGGCACCATCCTCTCGCAAGAAGAACACTGCCGCATTCAGGCTCTGAACAGGTTTTCATGTTGTCAGTCTATCACGACTGACCTACGTTTGAGAAGGCGCGGGGTGTGGCGTCGAAGT
>CAZWDF010000099.1:0-2655 GCA_964632335.1 uncultured Candidatus Saccharibacteria bacterium
TAGAACACCGTTTAATGAAACCCTAAGTTCATCGCCAGTATATGTTTGACCTAGAGGAAGAGGGATATTAGTTCCAGCTATGATAGGTCCGTTTATTTCACCAGCACCAGCTCCTGAAGCTACTACCGTAAGGGTTTGGTTATAGATAACAGGCGAACTTGATTCTGTAAATGATCTTGCAACGCCTGATGATAATCTAAGAAACTTCCCCATCTTTCTACCTTATATATACTGTGATGTTATAAGTATAATACCACAATATTATAATATTTTATTAATTCACACCTATTACTTGTATCTGAACTTCGATAATATTTGCTGTTTTAGCAAAACCAACTCTAACTACTGCCATGTTTGCAGCACTAGGAGCAGTAGCTGTAACAGCTCCTGAAGCGTCTAAGAATAAAGGAGCGCCAACAGTAAATCCGTGACCTGTTACAGTGATTGGTCCTACTTTAGTAACTGCGATAGATCCTGCGATTGAAGCTGCAGAATTTACCAATCCTACTACGTAGAAATTATCATCAACAGAAGCATCGATATCTGATTTATAAACACGTCCAGCTACGAAACCTGCATCAGCGGCTTTAGCATATCTTACTGCAAATAAACTTGCAGCAAAAGTTTCTCCAGCAACTTCAGTTCCTTTAAGAACTGGAGCATGATCTACACTAAGAGCTGTTCCGTTACCACCGACAATTGTAGACTGATCTGCAACGCCTGTTGTAATATCAGAAGCTGTAACACTATTTGAAAGAGCTAGTTTAGAATAAGCAATTGCAGCACCAGTAGCAATGTCTGCATTGACGATAGAAGCTGAAAGATTTAATTTAGAATAGGCAATTGCAGCCGATCCGTTAATATCTCCGTTTACAATCGATGCTGAAAGATTTAATTTAGAATAAGCAATAGCGGCAGAAGCTGAGACTTCAGCATCTGTAATTCCAAGAGCTGCAACTTTTAATCCAGAAGCACCTTTAGATAAAGTAGTCCCATCAAGTTTAATAGCTAGTTGTGCTGCTGTTACAGTACTTGACGAACTATTATCAACAGTGGTCATTAGACCACCATCTGTATGTACGTCTACACCAACTTCATCTGAAGGAAGTTGAGCGATACCAGCACCCATGTTAATACTAAGTACGTTTCCTGCATAGGCAAGACCAATACCTGCAGAAACTGCGTTTAATCCACCAAACTCTACCCATCCAGTTGCGGTGTAGTCGTATTGGTGTCCTGTGTGATAAGAATTTGCATTATTAATGTAAACTGCGTTACTAACAATTGGAGTGTAGAAAGTATATGTAATGGCGCTAGGAGTAGCTGAAACAACTGTTGCAATTCCGTCGTCTTCAGAAACTAATCCACCAGCAGCAGCGGTAGCACTTTCCATGCTTACACCGAAACGGTCTCCAGCAATAACAGCTCTTCCCAAAAGATCTGTCCAAGTAGTACCGTTCCACATGAACGCATAGCCGTCAAAACCAGACCAATCACCAGTAGCTGTATCACCAGCAATATATGTATCACCAATTTCAGGAGCTACAGGAGGAGTAGAAAGTGAGTCATCGATTAAGTTTGGATCGATGATAGGGTTTAACCAAAGAGCACCAGCAGAAACCGCATCTAATTGTGCTTTATTTACTCCGTCGTTTGGATTACTACCAGCGAGCATACCAGTAACTTTATTGTTACCCATGGCAATGTTGCCAGTCATTGTTCCGCCAGCAAGATTTAACTTATCACCTAGTTGAGTCTGAATAGAAGAAGTAACGCCAGAAACATAACCGATTTCTGTATCAGTAGTTGTTGCTGCTGTAGCATATCCAGAAGCGTCAGAAACTAAAGCTCTGTTAGCTGTAACTGCAGCAAGTTTAGAAAGAGCGATTGCAGCAGAAGCTGAAATGTTTGAATTTGTTAAAGCACCAAGATCTACGTTGGCATCTGGCATCGTAATAATACGAGTATTCGAAGCGGTAATACCAGAAGCTTGAAAATTGATTTTTTTAGTAGGGGTGGCATTGTCGTATATTTCAAAAGAAGCGTCAGAAAATGAAGTACCACCAGCGCTTAAAAGAGCTGCATCAATACTATCAAAATACCCTTGAGCATCTGGAGTAGCTGGAGTATGATTGGTTGGAGTACCTTTAACACCTACTAACTGAGCACCTGAAGTACCTGAAGTAGAAGCCATTTCAGTTTCTGTAGAATATCTACTATCATGTGTGTGGTAAGATGAGTTTACATCAGAACCGTTCTGAAGAGCTACTAATCTATCTAGGATGGCTTTAGTAAGCTCGGTAGGAGAAGTCGCTCCGACTTTAAGAGATCCTACAACTAGTGAATTTTGTTGAAGATCTATGTCCCTGTGGATACCAGCGATTAAACGGGAAACGATCCTAATATCAGCCATAAGCCCTCGTAATTACAATTAATTGAATGATTGTTGATATATGTTAAAGATTACTTTTTTTAGCTTTTTTAGCTTTTTTGACAGTGAAACCAATTTTAACTTCCATTCCATAAATGTTAAGTATTTTATTAGCTTCTTTTGCTGCATTTTCAAGTATTTGCGTCAATTTAGCCGAGAGTTGTTTTTGCAAAACATCAGCTTGATTAATATCTATTTTCTCTACGTCTATTTTTCTTTCTCTA
>CAZWDF010000099.1:2665-4892 GCA_964632335.1 uncultured Candidatus Saccharibacteria bacterium
TCTATCATAATTGTCCTACTAGTTGAACGTCTAATACAATATCTTTTAATAAAGGATTTGTTTCGTTTTTGACAATTACACCGACTCTTAAAACAAAGTCCAAAGATAGAAATCCACCCAATCCTATTTCAGGCTTGATTGTGGTTAGAGATCCAGTTTTAGAAACGTAAAGGGAGTCTCCAAAACTACCTGTAACGGTTACGTCTTCTACTCTGCCGTTTGTAGCTATTGGTCCTTTTAACAAATTAGAAATATTAGATCCTGCAATTCCTATAAAACTAAAAGCATCAGATTCTACAGACACGTTTACGAAATCTACCGATCCGTCTGGTTTTTGACAAACTGGAGTTCCTTTAGAAAAAATAGATCCAGAACTATTTGTATAGTTAATTTGTATTCCAGAAGTTTTAATATCTTTATATGGTCTAAAACTCATATTTATTACTTTTTTTAAAAATCATTATAAAATCCACCAGACACTTCCATCTGAAATAATTGTAATGTTTTCAAATTGAACTGTAATAACTAATGGAGCTGCGTCGATATCTACCGAGTCTAAAGTTTGACTAAGTACGGATTTAATAAATAAGTTATTACCTGCGTCGATTTTTTTAATGTTATACACTTTACCTTCTACCGCCGTAGCGTCTGGTAAAGTAATAGTAACATCAGATCCGCTATTTGCGACTAAAGCTACATCCTCTACACTTGTTAAAGTATAGTTTGCAGAGTATGTACCTATCTGACTCGCTCCAACTCCTGAAGTTGAAGAGATGATTATGCTATCGGTTGTTTCAGTTACAGATATATTACTACCTGCTTGAACTCTTCTAAATTGAAATTGATTAGCAACTAAAGTTTTAAATACGTTAGCGTCTTTAACCGTACCTAAGTTGACTCCAGTATAGGAAGATCCTCCACCAATACTGGCAGAAGCTGGAGCTTCCGCTTTAAACGTAAGGACATCTCCTACAATTAATGCAAATTGAGTTTGAATAGTTGAACTAGCGGTTGCAACAGTCCCAACTTCTGTATAGTCTGAAGGATTATTAATTCTAACACCGTTCAGATAAATTCCTAAACTTCCAGCTCCAACAGTATATTGTTGTTGGATATCTGAATTTCTAGCATTGAGAGGGATGATAATATTAGTACCGACAATGACTGGACCAGTAAATTCATTATCATTCGCTGGAGCACCCGAAACAATAGTAACTATCTCATCATATGAAGGATCATCTAGTCCTGCAAGTACAGCACCAATAGCATCGTCAAGACGTTTAATAGACCTAGTTAAGTTTTCACCGTCTGCTATAATATGATTTGGAGAGCCAGCTCCTTGAGTGTTAACTACGGCTGAGAAAGCTCCACCAATATCAACGTTAGCTGCATCAGTAGTTGTTCCAACTAAATTATTAGTTACAACAATAGTTCCGTCTAAATTATCTACTACGGAAAAATCACTAATAGCATTTATAGCTACTGCAGCCGCTGTAGCGTTTTGAGTAGCTGTGTTGCCAGTAATGATAGCTACTTCAATAGCAAACTTACCGCCAATTAAAGGATCTCCACCAGCACCGTTTTTATTAAACCAAACATAATATTCTGAAGAATCATTAGAAGCATTTAAAGTGTGTGATTGACCAGAAGTTATAGAAGCTGCTGCAGGATATGTAAAAGTAGTTTCTTCTGCAACTCCAGTTCCGTTTGAGTTTGTATAGTCTGGACTGTCTATATGTTCAGCAGGTGAACCAATATATGTTAGTACGTCATTACTTTGATTATCTGAAATCTCTCTATCTTCACCTTGCTCAAGCTCTCCACCAGCAGCACCGCGAATATAAACACGAGCTAAACTTCCGCCATTATCTTGACGTAGGAATAGCCAAAGAATATCCTCATTAAATGGAACTGATTCTCTTGTCGCTATTTTAACATGACGATCGGTACTAGGGGCTGCATTTGTTTGATAGGTTCCCCAAGCATATTGAGACTGTGCTCCGCCCGAACCTGTAGAAGCATAAGGATACACTTCTGTTAATGTAACTTGAGAAGCAGAGTCTACTGATAGAATTTTGAAATAACGAGTATCTAAATCAGAAGCTAGTTTAATATAGTCGCCAGATAAAATATTATTTGTCCAAGAAACAGCTCCAACAGAAACTACAACGCTAGATGCGTTTACATAAATCAAACTTGGAATAATATTTACTCCACGAACAAGTTT
>CAZWDF010000100.1:0-4884 GCA_964632335.1 uncultured Candidatus Saccharibacteria bacterium
GGTCCTTAACGGTTATTGCGATGGGGGTGAAATAATGGGGACTCTTGATACACTTTCAGTCGGAGTAGCAACAAAGGTAGCGGTGTATAATCCGACCACTGTAGGCGACCAAGCGGCCTCTGTAATTGCTGGAGTATCCGGTAAGAAGATACGGATATTCGCCATAGCGGCGACCACAAACATTGGAGGTACAAACTTCTACCTCCGTAACGGAGCCGGGGGTTCTGCGGTAACAGAGAACTTCTACCGTGCTATCTCCGGTTCACCATCAGCGGCGTACTACAGCAGAGTTGGGTATCAAGGCATCTGGCTATATGAAACTACTGTCGGGTCTAACTTGGTGCTTAATTGTACAACGGCTGGTGCTCAGGTGAGCATTAGTTTAACCTATTCTTATGTGTAAAGGACGCAAATGACAGACGGGATAGTAGGGGTAGTAATTCAGGGTAGTTTTGCGGTAGGTATTCTTGGCTTCATGTGGAAGGTAGCAGCGGATAGCAATAAGAAGACCGATACTATTTTCCGCAGATTTGATGAGTATAAAGAAGCTATGAAAAAGGATTATGTTGGTAAGGAAGGCTGTGGTATTAGGCATGACCAACTTACTCGTGATATACAAGAGATAAAGACTGACGTTAAGATTCTTTTACGTAATGGGAGCAAGGGTGAACATTGATAAAGACAAAGGGATTATCTACTGTCACGGCTGCTTACGGCGATACACCGACCCTGATAGGATGGTTCCACGGGACATCCATAGGGATATTTACCTTGACGGTGATGTCGTGAGATGCCTGCTTTGTGACAGTATTTTAGGGTATACGTGGGATGCGCCTGAGTTCTTCCACGTGCCCTCATATGGTAGAGCAGAAGAATCCTAAGGAGGATAGAATGAACATATTAGCTTTAATACCGTTACTTAACATCAAGACGATCGCAACTGTGTTTAATTTGGTGCAGTTAGTAGTAAAGACAATCAAGGAGATCTTGACTGTCATCATCAATGCGGCATTGCCGTTTATCCCTAATGCTAAGGTACAGAAGGTAAGGGATTTCTTCAATGCGATTGATGAGTGGTTTGAGAAGATCAAGACTGGTATCTTTGCGGTGGTGAAATAATGTTACAGACCATCGGAGCTGTACTTCAACTCATCTTGCTCATTCTCTCTAAATGGGGAGAACTTGATGCTGAGAGAAGGAAGAAGAAGGCAGCGATTCAGAAGGAGTTAGAAGATGCGCTCAAGGCTAAAGATACTTCTGCTATCAATGCTGCTATTGATAGTATTAACGGGATGCGTTAGGGCGATAGTCCTGCATCCTATCACAAATCAGGACTTTGCTTATATTAAGAAAGGCGAACCTTCTCCTGTTGACGGTTATGTGATGAGCGAGTTTTATCTCAAGAAGGTATTAGCAGCGAAATTAGAGGCTAAGTAATGAGTAGGGAAATACCATCAAAAGCGGTCCATACGGGCCGTAATATTGACAAGGGAACATACCGGGATGACCGCTTTGTGCGTTGTTCCCGGTGTGGCTTCATAAATAATTTAGACAGGGAGGTTCATCTTCCCGAAGGCTCAAAGGCTGGTTGGGGATTTACCTATGGTGATGAAATTACCATGGATAGTTCCTCCGTAACCATGGATAGTACAACCGTTCAAATGGACGGATATTACATAGATAGAGAAACTTATGTAGGAGGCTGTAAGTTTTGCGGAACCTACCTCTATAATAAATAGGAGGATTTAGATGGCTACTTATCCAGCAGGTATCTTTACATACACGAATAGAACCAGCACCCAGTCCCTGTTAGCAGCGACTCACACTACCAATCATAATGAAATTGGTGCTGAGGTTGTAGCTATAGAAACTGAATTGGGTACTAACCCTAAAGGTATTTATGTTGATGTTGGTACTCGTTTAGATGCCTTAGCCGCTCTTATCCCTCCTTCTACTCATACCCAGAATACTGATGTCGGTAGTTCAAGTGCTACGTTCTATCTGAACGGTGCCTCCGGAGCCTTGCTTAAAGAAGTAGGAGGTGCGTATGCGGTTAGGAATAATGCCGATACTCTTTACGTTGATTTTACTTGCGACGATCTTGTATGTTCTACTATCAATGGCATTACGAGCGTACAACTCGCGTCAATACAGACTGACTCACACTCACACGCTAACAAAGGTCTTCTTGATACCTACACACAGACTGAAGTTAATCTCGCGTCTGCGGTTGCTCTCAAACATACACAGAACACAGATACGGGCAGCACTAATGAAACATTCCAGCTCAATAACGGGAATGTATTGTCGGCTAAAGTTAAGGTTGATGACCTTACTCCAACGATTGTAGACATAAGAAACGCTGCTGATAATGCCTTTGCTCCTATCCGGGCCTTAGAGTTCAGAGGAGATCTACAGGTTAATAATGCAGATGTCAACCGGGCTACAATTAGATTTGACGATGCTAACGATAGGTGGCAGTTCTCTAACGATGGTGTAACCTTCATAGACTTCTTCCCTGCGGCCGGCTCTTTATCCGTTGGCGATACTGCTTCTATTGACTTAACTCTATCAGGTGCAGGGCTTTTGAGCGGGGTGGTTCTTCCTGCCGGGGTTGATCATAATTTACTTCTTAATTACAGCGCTACGTATCACTTCCCTGTTGGAGGTGCGGCCACTCATGTTCAGTATAACGATGGTGCTGGTGGTTTAGCGGGTGAAGCGGCCTTCTATTATAACGCTGGAACTGATACGCTTTATGTCCCCAATATCAACGTTTCTGGGCTTATTGTTGGCGTAGTTGTTGCCGGAGGGACTACTTCTGATACTTGGGAAGTTAACAGTGATGGTAACGGATTGACCATAAGTACTGTTGGTATGACTGGTGATGCTACCCTATTAGGTACAGATTGGATATCTCTTGAGGCCTTAGGTATTCAAGACCTCACTGACCCAGGTGCAGACCGTATTATGTTCTGGGATGAGTCATCTAATTTCGTTACCTGGTTAACCGTAAGCACAGGACTTAACATAACTGGGACGAACTTAACTAACTCTGATACCGGTTCTGCCGCAGTTGCTGCTCATAATCTTGCCTTTACTCACTCTGACATACACGTACCGGCTACAATATTGGATACTGCAAGTATAAACTTCGGTATCTCTGGACAGGAGATTACTGGTTCTGTGTTACCGGCCGGTGTTGACCACAACTCTTTGAATAACTACGATGCCAATAGGCACGTTGACCATACGGCAGTTTCCATCAGTACAGGAACTGGACTTACTGGAGGTGGGGACATTTCCGCAACCCGTACCCTTTCCCTTAGCCATTTGGGCATACAGAGCCTTACAGACCCGGGAGCAGATAGGATAATGTTCTGGGATGACTCGGCCAGCGCTGTGGTCTGGTTGACCCTGGGAACCGGTTTGAGCATAACCGATACCACGATTAACGCCACCGGAACGGTAACTGACCTGGATTCTGCCTATAATGGCGGAAATACGATAGACTGCGACACCAGCCCGGTTACAATCACCGTTTCTGATACGGATAACAACACCGCCCTTGAAGTAGTCCAGAACGACGTTACCAACGA
This sequence comes from uncultured Candidatus Saccharibacteria bacterium, assembly GCA_964632335.1. Taxonomy (GTDB): domain Bacteria; phylum Patescibacteriota; class Minisyncoccia; order Minisyncoccales; family CAZWDF01; genus CAZWDF01. The sequence goes on from CAZWDF010000100.1 coordinate 3,600, forward strand.
CCCAGATGCTATGGGTGTTACCAACACCGGAACAGGAGCTGGCATTTTAATTACGGCATCCGGCAATGGCCCTCACATCACCCTTGTGGGCGATCCGACCGTAGCGGCTCCTGCTGATGGTGACTTGTGGTATACCGGGACATCATTGAACTTCTACGATGGTGCTACTACCACAGATCTATTAGCCGGAGGAGGTGCTACGCTTACCCGCGCTACCTTCACCAATGCTTCACTTACGGCCGGTGTATTGACAATCACTCACAGCGCAGGCCTTTCTGCTCCATACACTGTGATGGTGACTATCTTTGATAATAACAACCAGCAGATTATACCTGACAGTATTACCGGAGCTACGAACACGGTTGCGGTTGACCTTAGTTCCTATGTTACCGCAGGTGGAGGTTCAATCACTGGTACTTGGGGGTATGGGTATATAGCATGAAACACGGCACATTAAGACCACAAGGCAAAGTAATAGACCACTGGCAGTTACTCCACGAGAGCGACTTTGAGGATACTGATACCAAGTTGCTCTTGCATTTGGACGGTGATGTTACTGACTACGCAACTGGTAAGACTGTAACCAATAATGCTGCGTTCTCAACGTCAGTGTGGAAGTTTGGGAGTCAGTCAAGTTCGTTTAATGGTAGCAGCCAATATCTCTCAACGCCTATCACCAGTGATTTTGATTTTGGTAGCGGGAACTTCACAATAGATTTCTGGGTTAATTTTGTTGCTTTGCCTACCGATACCAACAGTATGTATTTCTTTGGTGTAGGTAGTTCAACTTACACCGTGTATATGAGGGTATCTAATAGCGGTGGTGTTTACACAGTTACCGCCAATATGGATAAAGTAGGTGGTGGAGCAGTAAACCCATCAGGAACGTATGCTTTCTCTACCGCTACTTGGTATCATCTAACCTGGGTAAGAACTGGTAACGACCATAAATTGTTTGTAAATGGGGCACAAATAGGTAGCACCACTACGGATTCAGGCAGCCATTCAACTCCTACAGGAGGAACCTTTAATATCGGTGCAAATTATACTCCTGGCATATGGCTTAATGGCTATATAGACGAGTTTAGGGTAGTTAAAGGCACCGCCAAGTGGACATCCAACTTCACTCCTCCTACCGCACCATACCTCGGCAGGACTACTACCTATCCCATTACCCGCGACAGGAACACCGTGCTGATGATAAGTGGGGAAGGTGCAGATACTTCAACCTCAATCATAGATGAAACAGGCAAGGCTGTTACTGCTGTTGGAACTGCTCAGATAG
>CAZWDF010000101.1:0-4863 GCA_964632335.1 uncultured Candidatus Saccharibacteria bacterium
TTTCTTTCCATGGAACGTCGTCTTTCATTTGCCAGGCCGCTGTTCCTGGCCGAGGAGAATATTTAGCAAAATAAGCAATGTTGAATTTAATTTCTTTAAATAATTTGACAGTATTTTCAAATTGTTTTTTAGTTTCCCCTGGAAAGCCAACAATTACATCGGTTGATAAATTGATATCAGGAATTTTCTCTCTAATTTTCTTAACCAAATTCTTGTATTGCTCAATAGTATAAGGCCTATTCATTCTCTTTAAGATTTCATTATCTCCAGATTGAACGGGTAAGTTAAGATATTTAGCCACTTTCTCAGATTTAGCCACAACTTCAATTAATTCATCAGAGAAATTTTTTGGATTGGGAGAAATAAATCTAATTTGAAAATCACCTGGAATATCATTTACTAATTCCAAAAGTTTAGCAAAATTGACTGAAAAATCAGCAGGGGAAGTATAGTCATTAACATTTTGACCCAGAAGCCAAATTTCCCTAAATCCTTTTTGGACTACACCCTTTACTTCTCTTAAAATTTCTTTATGGTCCCTGCAAATTAAACTACCACGGGTAAAAGGAACAACGCAATAAGTACAAAAATTATTACAACCATTGGAAATGGGAACAAAAGCTGAAAAGTCATTTTGATATTTTGGTTGATATTCCAACAAATCTTTAAATTTTAAAACTTGATCAAAACTTTTTTCGAATTTTCGTTTGTCTTCTTTTAAAACACATCCGGTTAAAATAGTTTTTAGTTTTTCGTTTTTCGTTTTTAGTTTCTGAAATTTTGGAATTAATCCATAAACTCTATCAACTGCCGATTGTCTTACCGAGCACATATTAACTACAATTAAATCAGCATCACTAATATCTGAAGCTAATTTATATTTCATATTCTCTAAAACAGTAGCAATTCTTTCCGAGTCAGATTTGTTCATCTGGCACCCAAAAGTAATAATACGATATTTCATCCGATTATCTTAACAAAATTTTTGATTATTTTCAAACCGAAAATCCCGCTTACGGCGGGATTTTTGAAATCAAAACTGCAGTTTCATTTATTTCTGAAGACCTGTTTCACATTCCTCCTTTGTCTCAAATGTCCTCAATCCTAGATACATATACAGACCGCAAAACTCTTTCTGTTGGCAGTATTTATGTTCATTATCAAACCACCAAAGATTTTTACATCCCGTGCCTGGCGACATTTCAATTACCCGAGCGTTAGCGAAGGGTGAAGATGAAGCGCCAGCTTCATCGACTGAACAACTTTGACAAGGTTTTGGTGTAGAACAGGCATCGGGATAAACAGCGCATTCACCAGTGGAAGGGTCAATACAATAAGTTATTACTTGAGCGCAAGCAACTGGTTCTCCTTTTTTCTCTTTTATTCTCTCTTTCACTTTTTCTAGATTTTCTTTTAATTCAGGACTCTCTGGTTTAATTTTTTCCATAATTTCTAGTTGCCTTTCTTTCTCTCCAGAAATTTTTTCCAGATATTCTCCAAATTTTTCTTGATCTTCTGGGCTCATTTTTTCCAAATCTCCTTGGAGTCTCTTTAAAGCATTTTCTTCCGCTTGCTTTATTGCTTCTTTTGCTTCCTCAGGTACTTTTTCCTCTAAGTTTTTCAAGACTTCCAAATTCTTGAACTCTTTAAATTGACTACCCTTTTGTTCTTCCAGAATTTTATCTAATTTTTCAGTAATTTTTTCTTTTCTATCCTCGAGTTTTAGCATAACATCCTTAAATCTTTCCAGATGTTCTTCTCTGGCTTCTTCAATTTTCTCAAAGGCTTCAGGCGGAACCTGAGTCTCCAATTTTTGAAGGAGTTTCTGATGCAAAGTTTGCTGGTGAAGAAATTTATCCAGGAAACTTTCAACTTGGGGATTTTCTTTTGCCTTTTCTTTGATTTTTTCAACCTGATTTTTTATTTTTTCAACTTCCTGCTGATAATTTTCGGTCGCTTTTTTAATTTTTTCTGGATCCTGGGTTTTTTGAACTATTTTCTTTATCTCAATCAGTTTCTCATTGGCAAATTTCATTCTTAATTCTGCCTTTCTAATTGGATTAAAAGTTAGAACCTCTTGAATTTCCCTCGCCCAATTTTTCAGGAAATAAAATGGATTATCCGGTAATAGTTTCGGCTCTGAAACTCCTAAATCTTCTGGCTGGATATCTTCGTCAAGATTAACTGCTTCCTCAACCGGCGAGGCTTCCTGGGCTGAGACCGTAAAGAAAATCCCTAATCCCAAGAAAAAAATAAATAAGAGCGAAAAAAGCTTGGCTGAGTTTGGCATAGATTTATAAATTAATTATTTTTTCTTTTCTATTTCTGATTTAATCTTTTCAATAAGCTTTGTCAATAACATTACTCCTAGGTCTTTATTTTTAGAACGAACCCTAACTGCCCTTAATTTCATTTCTTTGTCGCCAACCACTAAAAGATAGGGGATTTTTTGAATTTCTCCTTCTCGGATTTTCTTTGAAACCGTCTTATTCTCATCTTTTATATTTATTCTTAGTCCAGCCGCGGAGAACTGTTCTCCGTAGGCTTTGGCGTATTTTTCATGACGACTACCAACCGGTATGAGCCAGATTTGAACTGGGGATAACCACAAAGGAAGAGCGCCGGCATAATGCTCAAGCAAAACTCCGATAAATCTTTCAATTGAACCAAGCAAAGCTCGATGAATCATTATTGGGCGTTGTTTTTTTCCTTTCTGGTCAATGTAAGTCATATCAAAGCGTTCAGGCAAATTGAAATCAAGTTGAATTGTTGTGCATTGCCAAGCTCTTCCCAATGCATCTTTAATTTTTATATCAATTTTCGGACCGTAAAATGCTCCACCGCCGCGATCAATCTCATATTTCAATTTGAGCTTCTCGAGAGCATATTTCAGAGAGTTTTCTGCCTTCTTCCAAATTTTAGGGGTGCCAACAAATTTTTCAGGCTGAGTTGAAAGATAAACATCAAATTCCTTAAATCCAAAATCCTTTAAGATTTTATAGGTTAATTTAAGAGTAGAAAAAAGTTCTTGAGAGAGTTGGTCAGGGGTACAAATAATGTGAGCATCATCTTGAGTGATTTGTCTAACTCGAACCAGACCGAATAAAGTGCCTGATTTTTCATATCTATAAACCGTTCCCATTTCGGTGTAGCGAATGGGAAGGTCTTTATAACTTCTGATTTTTGTTTTGTAAATTGCGATATGAAAAGGACAATTCATTGGCTTTATCTGGTAATCCTCTTTTTCCTCTTTGCCAATTTCCGTCAAATGCATTGGTGGCATCATATTTTCTTTATAAAAATCAAGATGTCCAGAAACTTTCCAGAGATTAAGTTTTGCGATATGGGGGGTATCTACTAATTGATAGCCCGTTCTCAGATACTGGTTTAGGGCATAATCCATAATGGTTTTCTTTAAAATTGCTCCTTTAGGATGCCATAAAATAAGACCTGGTCCAATATTTTCATCGATGTGGAATAAATCTAATTTTAGACCTATATCACGATGGTCTCTTTTTTCAGCTTCGGCTTCTTTTTGGAGGTAATCTTCTAATTCCTTTTTAGTCTTGAAAGCTATTCCGTAAATTCTGGTTAGCATAGGATTTCTTTCTGAGCCTCGCCAATAGGCACCGGCAATTTTCGTTAATTTAAAAGCATCAATTGGTATTTCCTTTGTTGATTTAACATGAGGACCCCGACAAAGGTCAATGAAATTTCCAGATTTGTAAATTGTTATCTCATTTTCCGGCAATTCTTCAATCAATTCTAATTTATACGGCTGGCCCTTAAAGATTTTTTTTGCTTCCTTAGATTCTAAATTCTTCATTCTGAATTCTAAATTCTGCTTGATTAGTTCTTTCATTTTCTTTTCAATCTTCGGTAAATCGTCACTCGTTAACTTTGAACTTTGAACTTTGAACTTTGAACTTACGATTTCGACAAAGTCGAAATCGTAGTAGAATCCATTTTCAATTGCCGGCCCAATTCCAAAGCAGGTTCCAGGGTATAATTCCTGGACCGCAGCGGCCAAAATATGAGATAGGGAATGACGAATGGTTTCAATCTTCATGCTTTTTCAATGATTTCTTCGATGGTATCTGCGATTAGTTTTGGGACACCATCTCGGTTGTCAATTCTTCCCGAGACCAAAACGATTTTATTTTCTTGAAAGGCGGCTGGATTTTTCTCAATTATTCCCGGGAAAACAACAACTTCAATTTTACTAGTTAAATCTTCTAAACTCAAAAAAAGCATTGGTTTTCCAGTTCTGGTAATAATCTTTTTGATTTTGGATATTATTCCCCCGATTCTAACTTGGCGATTAATTAGGGCGGAATTTATTTTCGAAATAGCCAAAGCCTTCTTTTCTAAAGATTTTTGAAACTCTTCTAAGGGATGGCTACTGACGTAAAGGCCTAATAATTCTTTTTCCCAACTTAATTTCTCAGCTTGAGAAGCCGGAATAGTGGGGGTTAATTTTATCCCAGATCTAAAAACAGGCTGACTAAGGGATAGACCTTCAAAAAGACCCCTTTGGCCATTGGATTTCATCCTTTGAGTTTCCCTTGACCATTCTAATAAATTTTCCAGATTAAATAAAAGCTGATTTCTTTCTAAAAGTTTATCAAAAGCCCCGGCCTTGATTAAACTTTCTAAGGATTTTTTATTTAAATCTTTTGAATTTACTCGATTAACAAAGTCGGCAATTGAAGGATAAGGACCAGAACCCTTTCTCTCTTTAACGATAACCTCAACAACGTTAGAGCCGACATTTTTTATCGCCGACAACCCAAAACGAATCATCTGCGGCGGCACTACCGTAAAGTTTTCTAAACTCTCATTTATATCCGGTGGCAAAACTTT
>CAZWDF010000102.1:0-4829 GCA_964632335.1 uncultured Candidatus Saccharibacteria bacterium
TGCAGAAGTAAAGACTAACAAAGACATAAAACTGGAAGGCTCAGGCTTCTTCAAAAAGTCTTATAGAATGATACAGAGGTTTCCAGGCTCGACTGAAAAGCAAGTGGAAGATATTTTAATCATGGAGCTATCTGCTTCTGGTGTGGAGATTAAAGATAAAGGTGTTTGATGGCTAAATATGTGTGTTCAATAACTTGCTATGTAACGCCAGAGATGGAAGAGGCAATTAAGAAGGAACAAATGAAAGGAGAAACTTTCTCCGAAACAATTAGACGGATATTGAAGGAAGGATTAGGTTGGTAATGGAAGTGGAAGCAGAAATAAAGGACTTAAGCAAAAGAGTTTCAGAGATAGAAAAAGCTCTAATTCAAATATCAGCAGTTAATTCTCCTAACTCACCCTTAATCAAGCTGACAACATATTACTTGCCTTTAATTCTGGGCATAGTCTTTTCTTCATTATTGCTATTTATGGTGTGGAGAGTAATACCTATCTGGCATACTCTAACCCAAATTGAGAAAATGACTGTGATAGTTACGAACAGCCCAGTAACCGTATTTGCTATCTTTAGCTGGGTGCAATTTATATTCAGCCCAATTAGAACTATGAAGAAGCTGGAGGAACTACGAGCATGAAAGACAAAGAATATTACAAGATGAACCAAATAGATAGGATAGAAATGCAGATTATGAAAGCCAGACAGGAGATATTTTTTGAGAGTTTCTCAACTTGTATGGCAGTTTTTATGGTTGGATGGGCATTATTAGCCATGATTGAACTTAATAGTAGCAAACTTAATTTATGGATTGCTGGGATAGCAATAATAATGACTATAATTTGTTATATGCTAGATTTGAAAATAAGAGCTTGGAAAAATAAAGTAACAACTGAAATAGAAGAAGAGTTTATGGTGCCAAAGAGGAAAAGATGAAGTGTAAGAAATGCAAACGGATAGTAACTGAAAGTGAAGTCTTCAAGACTGGAGAGAAATATCTAACTGGAAGAGCTTGTGAAAAGCATTATGGAAAAGGAACTTTAAGGCATATTAGTTGCAGAGGTGTGATTGAAATATGAATTATGTTGAAAGTAAAGATGTTAATGAATTGTTGCTCCAAATAACTACACTTACAGAAAAAGAGCAGAGGGTAAATCTTATGTCAAAGTTAGCTTGGTATATTGGATTTCTTGAAGGACAAATAGAATTTTTCCAAGATAAGGAGACTTTGAAATGAATGAACAATATCCAGAGCAAGATGGTCAGCAGTATGCTCCAACATACAATATGCCAGACAGCCGAGCTGACTTATTAGAGAAGATTAACCCAGATGTAATAGTTGAAACTCTAAAACATGCCTTCATGGGAGAAATCTGGGAACAAGGCAAGTGGAAGAAGGTTGATGCTCTAAAGGAAAAAGCCATATCAGAGGAAGGAGCTTGGCAGATAGCAATTCTTATGCTTCCAGTAAGCTCAAGGAATGTTTCTCTATCTAACCTAAAGGACTTTGAGATAAGGGATAGGACTATGGGTGTTGTGAGGACAGCCCAGTATATGTTATTGAAGAACTGGAAGAGATGGGGTGTAAGAGGAATAGACCAACTGGAATTTGTAAATCAAGTCATACTCTCAAATACATTCATAACTTTGAAACAGCCAGAGAATAGGGGTATCATAAGACTACTTCAGGGTAATGTGCAGGAGATACATAGCTACTCTAACCAGCCCAAGAAGGAAAGCTGGATAGGCAAGATGCTTGGGAGAGGGAAGTAATGCCAAACTGGACTTCCAAATGTCGTGCTCCAACACCTCAAGGAAAAACATATAATTACACTTGCTTCTATTGCAAGGCAGACTTTTACACCCAGTTTCCCCAGAAAGCTCCTTTCTGGTGTGCCTTATGTCAGAAGCCGAAGGTGAAATAATGCCAGAAGTAGAAAGGGTAGCCGCTATTTATGCCAGAGTAAGCACAGATGAGCAAGAATTAGCCTCACAAATTGCAATATGCCAAAGATACGCAGAAATTAACAACATAAAACTATTCAAAATTTATAGTGATGTGCTATCAGGAAAGGAACAATCACGACCAAACTTTAATATTATGATAGAGGATATGCGTTGTTTTAAATTCAATACTATTATTGTAACAAAACTGGACAGGATAGGTAGCTCTTTAGCTAACTTATTTTCTCTTTTCAATGAATTTATAATAAAGGGTATTAAATTAGATGCGATTAATCAAAACTTTTATTTAGGTTCTGATACAGTTCAAATGCAAAGCATTAATGCTTTATTAGAATTTAATAAAAATCTAATATCTGAAAGAACTAAAGAAGCATTAGGTTTTATCAAGAGAACGAAGCAATTAAAAATAAGAGGTAGAGATAAGAAACCAAGAAAGAGAAGTGGTTATCTTGCTCGTTGGGCTAAAGTAAAAGGAAAGTTAGATGTCGTCTAATAACTAATATGCGACAGAATATAAAATTATATAAAGGAGAAGTTAATTAATTATTGTCGCAAAATGCCACAAAAACTTCCTGTTGCCGTAAGTGAAGAGGAATTTGGAGCTTTAATTGATAATACTTTAAAGAAGCATCATAAAATGGCTTTTCTTTTGGGATATGGAGCTGGTTTGAGAATATCCGAGATTATTCATTTGGAACAACGAGATATTGATATTCAGAACAAACGAATTATTGTTAGGCAAGGAAAAGGAAGCAAAGATAGAATTGTTCCTCTTCCTAAAGGCTGGAAGGCTTGGATGTTTGACAGCTTGCCAATTAAATGTGGAGCAAGGAGCTTGGAAAGAGCTTTCAAGACTTCAGCCAAACGAGCTGGCTTGCTTTCAAATAAGCCAACATTACATTTCCATAGTTTGAGACATGGATTTGCTACACAAATGGTAAAGAAAGGAATACCTATTCATTATGTCAGAACTTTAATGGGGCATTCAAATATAGCAACTACGAATGTTTATCTTGAAGCTAATCCTGAAGAAGCTTTAAAATTTTATGAGGAGAAATTCTAATGGACAAATTAAACGATAGGTTGGAGAGAGTTCAAGTTGGTAGAGATAAAGAAGTTCCTATTGAAACTAACAAGTCACTATGGCTTTTATGGATATATGAAGATAGAGACTTTGGTATGAATTGGGATGCAGAAGTTATAAATGAAGATACATTAATAGCTTTGAAAGATAAATTACCATATATTAAACTAATATTTTGCACTTGGTATGGGCAACATAGAACCAATTTATTCTTAATGGATAAGCACGACTTAATCAAAAGACTTGAGAAATTATACTATGGCAAAACAAGAAGAAATTAAAGAAGAGAAACAAGTAAAATCGGCTGTTGTTGTATTTAGAGTGTTCCAGGCACTTTGCTTAAGCGTATTCGCTATGGGCTTGAGCATGATGGCTGGAGATTATGCAGGAGCTATAAACTTGCCATTCTCAAGTTTGTCGCTGGGAACAACAATATTCGGACTGCTTGGTTCAGTTATAACTGAAGTCTTCGCAAAGCAAGCCAAAACTTGGTAGATACCAAATATATCGCGTTGAGCTATGTGAGCATCTTTAGTTTCACCTATTTGCTTTTCATAGGCTACGCTTTAATCGCAGGCTTCAGTAAGGCAGTTGGAGGACCGGCTTTGCCAGTTTCCTCCTCTGCCAATACGACTGCTGTATATCTGACTACACAATTAGGTTCATCTGGATTAGCTGGCTGGTGTCCAGCCATAATTGCTGTTGTGGTTGGTTTATTATTTCTTGGAGCATTAAGCATGAGTTCCATGAAAAGAGGTTTAGCATGAAGACTAAGAAAGTGAAAGTAATATTAAAGTTCAAAAGGAAAGACGGAACTATCTGGAAAGTTCCAGCAACTAAAGTAGTTGCAGTAAAGGAAGAAGCCATAGACAAATACCTAAAGGCAAGAACCTACTGGAAGAAAGGAAAGAAATTCAAGAACTCTGGAAGACAGACTGAATTAAGGAAATTGAAGGAGCTGGCAAAGAAATGAAACTAACAACAAGACGGAAAAAGATATTAAGAGTTTTTTATGTTGTTTTATTAAGTGTAGTGATTTTCCAGATTATAATGAGGTTTTATATTAATGGCATGATGATTTATGCTGGCTGGCTAACTCAGTCTCTTGAGTTGAAAGGTTTTGGAATGTGGGGCTTGGAGAGTTTCATCATGGGTGGTATTATCTTCTGGGCTTTAGGCTTGGCTATTAAAAAATTAAAGGAGAAACCATGACTTGCACACCAGGCTGGTTATGGTTCATAGGTGCAGGCATAGTTTTCTGGGGCTGGATAACTCTTTATGCTCTACTAAAAGCACACCAAGAGAATATGGAAGAGAAATATGGAAGAACCAAAACGAAAGAGAGGAAGACCAAGAAAACCAAAAATGGAAGAAGCCAATAAAACCGAACAAAACATATTAGAGGTGAAACAAAATGCCTAGAGTGGATAACGAAGGAACAACTAAAACAGCCCCAGCTCAAGAGCCAGAGCCAAGAGTGATGGAAGTGGAAGTAACCCTGAACCTAATAAACCAGAAGATGAACTTCATGATTGGCAAGCTGGAAGAGATAAGCAATAAACTGAAGGCGTAATGCCTTCTTTATAGTCTTAAATAAACAAATGCTTTAATAAAAGCAGTTTATTTTCATAATGTCCGTCATGTTCGGCGAAAGCTGATTTAAGACAGACAGGAGAAGAAATGGTATATGTGTGTTTAGAGAAAGATGAGATTTCTGGAACTAAAGGAAAAGTATTGAATGAAAATGCAATTAAAGAAGACCCAAACCAAGAACAAAGCAAAAAT
>CAZWDF010000103.1:0-4803 GCA_964632335.1 uncultured Candidatus Saccharibacteria bacterium
TGGTTACATCCTCCCGGAACTTATCCAAGTCAAACATAATACCCGGACAACTTTTCACTGCAAAATCCCTGTGACCAAATATATTGCTTGTCAATATTCCAAACCTGTTGCACAATGACCTGACAAGTTTAACACCCTGTTTCCACTGTTCCTCTGGTGGTGGTGCATCATCAAAGTTTCCAATGAAACAGATACCAAAAGAATGAGAATTATGTCCTGTGGTATGTGCCCCATTAGTATCTGGCATCCTTCCCATCAATATCTCATAACTTCCATTTGGGTCACCTGTATCAGTCACATACTCAATGCCAAAGTGATACCCTATGTCTGTCCAAGCACATTCATTCATGTGATACCTTCTTATGGCATTCCACGATACTGTGCCACTATCCTTGGTTGCCGAGTGGTGTAGGATTATCTCATCTGGTATCATTATGCTTCTCCTTTACCTGCCTTCTTATCTGGTCATTCCTTACATCATCAAGTATGGATTCCATTCTTGTCATGGTTGATAAAATGTTTATGTTGTTCATTTTTATCGCAGCAATTTCCTCACCATGAGTAGCAACCTTACTTGAAATATACCCTGTCCAAGTTGCCATACCACCCATTGCCATTCCTATTATGGCAAGGATGATTGCTACAACAGTTCCTATTTTCATTGACCATGTAGTTTCAGCAGCAGCATCATCATAGTGTCTATCATCCAATTTAATCTCCCTGTTTAAGTATTGATTCATTGCCTTTGTACCTATCATTTTCAAGCACCTCTTTCAGTTTGCTCTTTATGTAATCTGGGTTGCAAATGATTATGAGGTTGGTCAAGGCACGTTTTTCTTCTTGAGATAAACCATTCCAGTGTGACCTCATTCTTTCAATGGTTTCTTTATTTACAATACCCAAGGTCATCAGTTTATCGCCCTAAAATTCTTTGGACTTTGTGGCGGTATGATATAATAAATACCAAACGCTTGCCCTTGAAACGTACAGGTGTTGTCATTTGACCAACATATAGTCGATGACTCCACCTCTGCCCCTCCCACACTCCTGATTGTGCTGACACCAAGGAAATACTTTCCCTCATTTTGAAATGTCACTGTGGTCTGTGTTGCTGAAGTTGCTATCATGAATGTGGGTGGAACACCAGACCCTGCTGACTCTGCCTTGGAGTATACCTTATAACTGATTACATCACCTGCAGCAATGGGTGCAACTGCATCCCATCCAACCGTGACTTGATTTGTGGGTTTCCATGCTACCTGACTCCATGCAGGGATTGCTATGCACAGAAACAATACTCCAATAATGATGCTCATTGTTACTGCTGCCAATTTTTTACTCATGTCCTTATCCTCCTTTACCCAAATGGTATAAATTTTATATTATCAATGCATATCCAACCTGTTACAGTGGATGCTGTATCAAGTTTACATCCAACCTTAACCCATCTTGTTTCTGTTGATGCTGCAACAAAGGATGCCCTTCCACCATATCGTGATGGAGCAGTAGTTAGGCTTGATGAATTAACATAAATATTTGTGTACTCACCTATGTACCCAAAGGTTGAATCATATGCTTGAAACCAGATGCCACCCTTTATCCCTGCTTCTGCTGCAACAGTACCTTTCCATGCATAGAAATACACCCAAGGTGCATGGTTAGGGTTGTATGCTATGTAGTCATCTGTAAACACTTTTACTGAATCTCCAGCCAACGTAGCTTCCCTTCTCAAATATAATGAATATCTGCCATGACATCCTGTGGTGATTGTAAAAGCACCACTGTTGTTTGTAGTTCCTGTCCACAACTTTGGTGTATCAATGGAAGTTGACCTTGCCATCGTTGCCCACTCAAATGAACCATTGGGAATAACATAATTTACACTGTTCATTGTCTTCCCAACTGCTATACAATTGGCTATAGTTTGAAACAATCCTTTCCCTGTCAAATCCCTTCTTGGTGCTGTTATTGCTGTTGATATTTCATACCACATAGGTCACCACGGATAATAAAGTTCATCAAAGTATAAAGTACCTGTCACACTTGTTGTCCACAATCCTAACTCAATCCTACCCCATGCTGCGTTGGTTCCTGATGTCATTGATACTGCCTTGGTAGTTGGTGTAGCAGCAAAACTTGAACCATTGAACCCAGTTGCTACTGAAACAAAAGTAAAGTTCTTATCATAAGAATATAGTCTTATTGTTCCTATAACACTTGTTGAGGATGCCCATGCCCAGAGATATAAAGTATTCATCGTATTAGGTCTGAGTGGGAAGTAGTCACAAGCAGCAGCAGCAGCACCTGCACCTGCTGTCAGTTTGGTAAACTTTAAACTCTTTGCACCATGGCATCCTGTGGCAAGTGATGCATCAGCACCATTTGCTGTGGCTAAAGTCCAGTATAGTGGCACTGCCCCTGTTGCCATCTCAAATGATGGGTTAGGTATAGACTCCCTAATTCTCAACATGGACATTGCCTGATTGACATTTTTCTCCATTTTTCCTAATAACTCTGCATCAATTGGTTTCCCTGCTGCAATCTCTGCTGTTGTTATGGTATACCAAGGCATATTCCCTCACTAACCGTATGGCGTTATTTGTATTCCATCAAAGTGAACATTCCCTGCCACTGTATCTGATGCTGATGTTTCATTCACAAACATCAACCGTACCCATCTTGACCCTGCTATAAATCCTACAGGAGTTACACTAAAAGCAGTTGGAACGTGCCAACTTGCACCTCTGGCACTTGCTGAATAAATCCTTGATGACCCAAGGGTTGTGAAGTCACCTGCATAATAATACAACCAAGCATTCATGTTTACCTGTGCACCCCAAGTATAAAAAGAAACAACAAGGGTGCTTAATGTGGTGACAGGAACGTAATCACTCCATGCTTCACCACCACTATATCTCTCTCCTGACATGACAAACTGCAAACTGTGCCCCCCAGAATGACCCTCTGTGGATACCCCAACCATTCCATTTGTCACTGTGGAACAAGACCATAGATGTGGAGTATCATTATTCACAAACTCAAACTCTGAATTTGGTGCTCTTGAAGTTACATTATATGCCCATGCCATTTTTGCCCATTCTACATTTTGTGTCAACTGGTACATAAATGTTGATGTTATTGGCTTATCAACAATCATGACTGAAGTGCTAAAACTTGTGTATACTGGCATTTTTCACCTTAGTAAATGACATAACCGGGCGTTCCATTACCCATGTTGCCATTGGTATCACTCATGAACCCATATACCAGTGCTGATGCAGATAGAGAGGATGAGAAGTCTGGGTATCCATCTGGTGCAATGAGTGCTGTCCATTTGCCATAATCCTCAAGAGTCAATTCCTGCTCAAAGTCTGCTTCCTCTTTCTTTGATATAAAGCACCTTGCCCTTTGTAGTGCCATGCCAGATGCATCAAGGAACAGGTCACTATTAAAAAGAACCTGCTGCCCTGCTGCTATGGTAGAGTCTTTCATCTCAAGGCTTATAGTGTATCTCTTTCTGTCAGGTGCTCTCCAATTGACATACCGTGCAATCATTCCATCTGCATACACTTCCACATTGGCAGGGTCATACAGATTTGTTGTCACAGTAGTTACTGCTGCAACAACACTTGACTCTCCTACCTGACTTGCAGGATAAGACAGGGATGTGTGTAGCCACCTGTCATATATTTCAACATCAACTCTCTTGCCATGATAGTAGTTTGATTCCATTGCTGTATCTGTCTGCACTGATACCCTGCTGAATCCAGAGGATTTATCATTGTCTGCAATAGCAGACTTATCCCAGTATAGAAGTCCATGAGTGATGCCATCCTCAACATTCATGCTCATGTCTTCACTGCCCTCAATGATGTGTGCACTTGCTGTTATCTCTGCCCAGACCACTGTTGAGTTGTTCAAAAACCCTCTGCCTATTGTTATCTGTTGGTTCTCATCAACCCAACTCCTGCACTCTGTCCTCTCCAAAAGTTCCTCATACAATTTGTTAAGGTCTTCTGGTTGTGTCATGAGGGTGACAAACTTGCATTCTCTACCGGGATATGTTTTCAGTGCTTCAAAGGCAGCAGTGTCAACGCTTGTTGCTGCCATGCTTGCATGGGTAAATAGTATGTCCTGCATAATGTCAAAGGGATTTGACGGACCCATAAGTTTGCACAACTGCCCTTTGGTCTTCTTATCATGAGAGGTTGCTGTGGTCTGGAACATACCTCTGGTGACCCCTCTTAGCAACTTTGAAGGTTTACCCCTTGGTATAGTTAATCCTGTGAATGGATTGAATGTTTGCCCTTGAACAACTGCCACTGTTGCATATTTTACAATCTCATCTTCTATCTTTAAGTAACCACCTGTTGATGGTAGGTCACCAAAATCCTTGACCTTGATTTGTGTTGCTGCTGCTGACATATTATTTTTCAACTCCACTTCACATTCCTGTGGGTATGAAATATCTTTCAACCCTTGTAGCACATCTACTGCTTCAATTTTGACAATGTTCCCACTTATGTTGACCTCTTTGATTGTGCCTACAAACTTCCTTGCAAAGTTTGCTGTTGATAGATTTGTTGCAACACTGAACCCTTCATATACCTCAAGAGTCCTGTTGTACCAGTTGTCATATCGTGCAAAGAGTTTTCTGAAATAAGACTTACCAAGGGCATTGGTTGAGTATCCTGCCCCCCTTGCTGCATAGTTTGGGTCAAGGTCATAGTCTGCATCGGGTTCATCGTACAACTCAATGTTAACCCTGCCAGAAACTGTGATGTTGTCCTTTATCTCAACTGG
>CAZWDF010000104.1:0-4741 GCA_964632335.1 uncultured Candidatus Saccharibacteria bacterium
CAATATAGGCCGCGGCATTAAAACGGCTGTGGAGCGGAATAGCGACATGAGGCTGGCAGTTATTTTTACCAGGAGACCAGAGCAGGTAAAGGCGGGAGTGAATGATGTCCCGGTGTTCCACAATAACAAGGCATTCCTATTGCCTCTGAGAAACAAAGTTGACGTGATGATTCTTTGTGGCGGCTCCAGAGAGGATATCCCAGTCCAAGGTCCGGAGTTTGCTGAATATTTCAGCACCGTAGATAGCTTTGACACTCATGCAGACATTCCTGCCTATTTCCAGAGAATGAATGCCATTGCCCATAAGAACGGGAACGTCTGCATAATTTCTGCTGGCTGGGATCCTGGAATTTTCTCCCTAGAGAGAATTCTTGGCGATGCCTTTTTACCGGGAAGCAAACCTTTTACTTTTTGGGGAACAGGAGTTAGCCAGGGACACTCAGATGCCGCCAGAAAAGTTGAGGGTGTTCTGGATGCGAGGCAGTATACAATCCCGATTGAGGGAGCGGTTAAACGGGTAAGAGCTGGTGAAACACCGGATTTCTCCAAAAGAGAGATGCATAAACGCCTGGTTTACGTTGTTGCCAAAGAGGGAGCAGACGAAGAGAGGATAAAAAAAGAAATCGTTGAGATGCCAAAGTACTTTAACGAATACGATACCGAAGTGATATTTATCAACCAGGAAGAGATGAAAAGAGACCACTCTGCCTACCCTCATGGCGGATTCGTGATGACTTCAGGGATGACTGGCAGCAGCCACAAGCAGATTCTTGAATACCGGTGCCTCTTGGAAAACAATCCGGAGTTCACTGCCAGCGTCCTGGTCGCCTGTGCCAGGGCAGCTTACCTGATGAAGGAAAAAGGATACAAGGGCGCCTTCACCTTATTGGATTTTCCATTAGGGTTGTTAAGCCCTCGTTCCTGCGAAATGCTGAGAAGCAGGTTTATGTAACAAAAGAGGAGGTGTTAAAAAAGGCGGGGATTGGTTTAACCCATCTCCGCTTTTAATATTGTGTGATATTTATTTAATTCCAAAATAAAAAGCTCATCGCTGGGCAATTTTTATTTATCGCCAAGAAGGCGGTTTTTTGATAGAATAAATATATGACAAAAGAAGAAATAGACAAACATAATATAGCCGCTAAGAAGTTGTATTCAATTGTAGATAAAGCGCTTAAATTTATAAAGAGAAATATTGGTAAAATTTCAGAATACGATGTTCATAAATTTATTATATCTGAATTTAAAAAGCAAAATCTGGTAGCAGATAAAAAAGACCCGATTCAGATTGTTGCCGTTAATCAGCACGCTGCCATTCCTCATTATTTTCCGTCCAAAAGGAAATCAGCGATAATACGAAAAAATAATCTAATACTGATAGATACCTGGGCAAAATTAAAAGAGAAGAATTCTCCCTTTGCTGATATTACTTGGATTGGTTATTCCGGTAAAAAAGTACCAAAAGACATTGAAAGAATTTTTGTTGAAGTTATTAAAGCCAGAGATTATGCTTTAGATTTTATTAAGAAAAATTTAAAAAATAGGAAATTTCCAAGGACAAAAATAGTAGATAAAGTTGCCAGAGATTATTTCAAAAAATTTGGCTTAGAAAAGTATTTTCTTCATGGATTAGGACACAGTTTGGGATTCAAGGAGTGCCATGGAAAATACTTTTTTTTCGGGAAGAAAAGCCAAGCTAAATTAAAGCCAAATATATTATTTACCATTGAGCCGGGCATTTATTTTAAAAATAAGTTCGGAATAAGAAGCGAAATAGACTGTTATGTGACTGAGGACCATAAATTAATTGTCACTACCAAGGTTCAAAAAGCAATAATTAAAATTTAGCCCGAAGTTGAGGGAAATTTAGTAAAATTTATGGCAATATTAGGATTTCATTTTTCTGGAGTTTATAAAAAACCTTTATTAACTAAAAAGAAAACGGCCACAATTATGGATGGGCGGCATTATTTTAATAGGGGAGAGGTTGTTCAGATTTATCTATCTAATAAACCTAATTTATTTGAAGGAAAAACAGAAAAAAGAATTGGTCAGGCAAAAATAGAAAAAGTGATTACTTGCAAGGTGAAATATTTAACCGGCTCACAAGCTAAAGCCTGTGGTCATTCGTCGTTAGAAGATCTTAAGAAAGCTTTAAAGAAATGGTATAAGGCCAATAATAATTCTTTAGTAACCTTTATTAGATTTAAGTTAAAATTATTTTAAATAAAGCTAAAAACTCACCGCCGGGCAATTTTTGTTTGTCGCCAAAGCGGCGGTTTTTTAATAGAGCTTGACTTTTTTTTGAGGATATTATAGAAAGAAAATACTAAAAGAAAGGAGGTACAGCCAACTATGGCAAAAGGAGATAGTTCTTTGTCAAATGGTTCTGCTCTTTTAGATATTATCCGCGGAACGATAAGCGGGGAAATCGATGATCTTTTTGATCTCTCGAAACTGCCCCGGAGGATGATGGAGATTGAAAGGAAGTATCGCCTCACCGAAGACAAAGGCAAAGTAGATCTTGCTATCGCCGATTTCTTGTCCCGATTTGGAAAATTCCTTCTCGAAGGAGGAATTAAGATTAACAGATTCATAACCTTTGTGGGAGTCGACCAGTACTTCATCGTAAAGAAGAATGAGAGCGAGTTCATCTTCCGTTATCGGGTGGGGGCAAACCGGCCGCCGCAACTGACAGTGAAGTTCCAGATAAAAAAAGGTTCTAATCTGATAAGAGGCGAGATAAATCTGAATATCAGGTACGAAGAGCCGGAAAGGGTTAGAGCTTTTATGGCGATTATCTGCTCCCTAGGTGACTCTTGCCAACTTTTCGCGATTCAGCAGAGTGGCAATATCTGGAATTTAGAGGAAGCTGACGGGAATCTAATCGAGGTTGTGGTTTATCGGGTTGACCGGGTACCCCAGGCGCAGCAAGTCGAAGGGTTTGTCGAGATAGAACCTCTTAACTCAAAAACCGCCGAGCAGGTGGTGGCAACGATTGATAAGTACGAGAAAGCTTTGGGGTTAAGTAATCTCGTATGTCAAGAAAGCATCGCGGATATATTCCGGCCTCGTTGATATACGGCCGGTACATAGCAAAAGAGGAGAAATATTAGACAGGCCGCCCGAGCAATAAATCAAAGATTGCAAGGGCGGATTTTATTTTAGCTTGACTTTTCCTAAAAATAGAGCCAGGTTGAAAGTAGATATAAAAATATGAAAAAAATTTTAAAATATTGGTGGGTTATAATTGTCATTTTAATAGTTGGCGGTGCTTTTTATTGGTTTCAATGGCGGCCGAATGAGATAAGAAAAAAATGTGCACTAGAATCTTATTATCCCTTATCTCTATCTAAACAGTTCCAATCCGATTCTGAAAAAGAACAGTCTTATAAAGCGTGTTTAAGAATACACGGCTTAGAAAAATAAATCTATGAAAGAAAAAATTAAGAAAATTTAGCCCGAAGTTGAGGAATACAAATATGAATTTAATTTCATTTTTAGAAAAGAAGAAAATAGTAAGCCGAGAAACACTACAGATTTTCGCATGTATTATTTTTACTTACGTATTGAGTTATTTTTATTGGAAAACTGGATTTATATGCTTTTCTTATGGATTTTTATTAATTACTTTAGGCGGAGCTTGTAATTTATATGTTATAGATTTTAACGATTTCAAGATGCCAGTATTAGCTAATCGGAAATCAGATTTTCGGGGCATAAAGAGGCGAAATCCGAAACGGCAGATCTGTTTATTGGGTTCTAAGACGAAGCTCGGGTGGTTAGCGGATAGATTTTCTATTATAGGACTCACTTTAAGCATGGGTGACTTTTTAATATTTTTTGGATTTGGCCTTATGATATTAAGCCTGATTTTTAAACTAATTAAAATTTAGCCCGAAGTTGAGGAAAATTTAACCCAGCAACATGATCACAGAGGCGAATTTTAAAAAATATTTAATTG
The DNA here is from genome assembly GCA_964632335.1 of uncultured Candidatus Saccharibacteria bacterium. Taxonomy (GTDB): domain Bacteria; phylum Patescibacteriota; class Minisyncoccia; order Minisyncoccales; family CAZWDF01; genus CAZWDF01. Next base: position 3,965 of record CAZWDF010000104.1, read on the forward strand.
AAAAATTAAATAAAATCAACCCAGGATGGATTAACGGAGACCAAGATGATTATTTATGTGATAAAAAGAAAGCTGATTTGGTAAATCAACTACTGAAAATAGCAATTGAAATAAAAGATGATACAAAGTATAAATATGAAGAACCACCATTATCGGGGGAGATGGTTACGAGAACTGTTGATTTAAGCGCTAAAAATAAACAATTTAAAGATGACGCCCAAGACGCTAATAAAAAATTTCGGAGTTATCCAGACTACAAAACTATTCTTCTTTTGAGAACAGAATTTATTAAAGAACCCATCGATGTTGTTAGTTATGTTTTCAGTGGTTTAAGAAGATTTATAAGAATCAATGACTTGCATAAAGAAATAAGTAGGTGGAATAAATATTTTTCAGATAGTAGTACTACAGAAATCGGTGGTTATTTATTGTTTTCTGGCAAAAAGTATTTTTATTCTAAAAATCCTAATGCAAAAGAAAATAGGCATTTAGACAAAGTTGGGGTAAAGAAAATATTAGGGGAAGAAATAGAAGATTTTTTAATAAATTAATATCGCACAAGGTGCAAAACAGACAAGTGGGGTAGGGGAAGGGTATAAAAATTTATTGATAAACATACTCAAAGAAGTAGATGATATTGTGCGACATTTAATTAGCGAAAGAAAACCGTTAGGCTTGCCTGCCGGCGAGGCAGGGAAGAAACCTAACGGTTTTTTTCCGGATATTTACAAAATTTAATTTGAGTTTTATAATATTAAAAGTTCATTCAAATAAGAA
>CAZWDF010000105.1:0-4735 GCA_964632335.1 uncultured Candidatus Saccharibacteria bacterium
TTTCCTGACATCTACCGATATGCCAAGCGGAAGGGGTTTATCATCACCCTGTTCACCAATGGAACCATGCTCACTCCGCAAATCGCCGACCTGCTTAAAGATGAGCCCCCCTTCAGGGTCGAAATCAGTCTCTACGGTATGACGGCCACTACCTATGAGCGGGTTACCGGTGTACCGGGTTCCTTCCGGCGCTGTATGCGTGGAATTAACCTCGTGCTGGAGCGGAAGCTGCCGCTCGCGCTGAAAACGGTGGCAATGACGCTCAACAAATATGAGATACACGATATGAGGAAATATGCTGAGAGCGTGGGAGTTAAGTTCAGGTTCGACCCGATTATTAACGCTGGACTGGACAGGACAACTGATCCGCTTAAGGTGAGACTATCTCCAGAGGATGTCGTGGCCCTTGAATTAGCCGATGAGCAACGAGCCAACGAATGGCGTGAATTCTGTGATAGCTCATCGGTTGTATCAGGCAGCGACCGGATCTATACTTGCGGCGCCGGGAGTTACAATTTCCACATCACCTCGACCGGCGATATCGCCGAGTGCATAATTGCCCGCCGGACGAACTACAACATACTCGGGGGAAAATTCCACCAAGGATTCTATGAAACCATACCCAAGGTACTAGCCCAGAAGCGCACCCGCTACTCAGAATGTATGTCCTGCCCGATAATAAACCTTTGTGGGAATTGTGCTGCCCATGGGGAACTCGAGCACGGCGACCCCGAAGCCAAGGTGGAATGGCTTTGTGAGGTGGGGCATCTCCGGGCGGCCGCGTTTAAGACTGACTGGTCCCACGTGGCCAAGTCTTAACCAAGATGACCACGCCGGTCACTCCCAGAAGGAGCGGCTGGCGACGGCCAGGTGGTCATACCTCCTGGCATACGAGAAAACAGAGAGGGAGGTGAAGGTATGCACAAGGAGTACACAAAACCAACCGTCACGCAAGTTGACCTGGTACCGTCCGAAGCAGTCCTCGGAGCATGTAAGTCTGTAAGCGGGCTTATCGACTGTATCTTGTTTAGTATCTGCGGCCGGCTATTTGAATGCAATACCGTAGGTAGCTAGACGAACCGAGCTGCGGGTGTCGGCAGTCAAATAACCGCCTAACCCAGGCGCAGGGGGGGGCAGGCTATCGAGGTAGCTTCCTGGCCGCTGCCCACCCTGATTCCCCCCTGCGCCTCCAGACTAGTAGAAGGAGACTTCATTGATTATGAATAGACCCTTAGGTCAGTGTAAGCTGAGCGTTGGACGAGTGGTAATTCACTTCATCGCCGCGGATGGTGTGGGCTTGGAGGTGACTGAGCCCCATAGCCGGTTCCTTGTCAGGGATGGTAAGCCTGACCTTACTTTAGTTGTGCACTTCGGAGGACTACCAAAGCTAGGCTTGGAGGAGAAGCTATTCGAATCCGGAGGCATATGGACCCTCTACCGAAGTGGTGCGCAATATGAGTTGACTCTCAGTGCCCCCCCTACTGGTCCTGTCCCGTACCAAGTCGCTGTGATAGATTCTGACTTCGAGAGCGGAGATGTGCACACGAGGGTCATCCCTGGTAGCTCGGATAGTACGGCAGCGAAGAAAGAGGGCAAATTAGCCCGTATAAACCCTACCGGATATCCCCTGGACGAAGTCTTAGTGGTCAACCTTCTGTCCCGAGGCCGGGGAGTAGAGCTTCACGGGTGCGGTGTGGTTTTAGATGGTCGGGGCATCCTCTTTAGCGGTGTCTCGGGCGCCGGTAAGAGCACGCTGGCCAACCTGTGGAAGAAGAGACCGGATGTACCAATTCTCAGCGATGACCGCCTTATCGTGCGCCGGATTGATGGCCGGTTCTGGATGTTCGGCACGCCCTGGCATGGTGATGCCAAGACGGCCCTGCCTCAAGGGGTACCCCTGGAAAAGGTGTGCCTCATCAAACACAGCCCGGAAAACTATGCTCTACCGCTTAAAGCCAGTGATGCGGCCTCGCGTCTACTCGTACGGTGCTTTCCTACCTTCTGGGACCGCTCCGGCATGCTGTATACGCTGGGCTTGCTGGGTGAGATAGCCGAGGAAGTCCCCTGCTATGAACTCGGGTTCGTCCCGGACGATAGCATTCTGGACTTTGTCACCAAGATGTAGCTCAGGAGTATCCAAGCTTGAAAGCTAACCGGTCGGACTTCTTGGAATTGAGCCAGGAGATACTGGAGCAGGGAGCGCTGCTTCGTTTCCGAGCCCCGGGCAATAGTATGCATCCCTTTATTGAGAACGGAGATATCCTTGTTGTTGAGCCGTCAAATGGTGCTCAAGCACACATTGGGGATGTGATTTTCTATCGTCGGCCCGACGGAGGGCTCATCGCCCATCGTCTCATCAAGATAGATATGGCTGGGGGTAGTACTATTCTGACCACCAAAGGCGATTCTCTTGACTATTTTGATCCCCCGCTTCGGCTGGAGCAGGTGCTGGGGAGGGTAATCGCCGTAGAGCGAGACGGTCGCCGCCTAAGACTGGACAGCAGCCTGAATAAAGCAATGAGTAGCTTCTGGGCTAGACTCTCGCCAAGTAGCCGGTGGCTTCGTCCTATTTTGAGACCTGCCTGGAGACTATACCGAATGGTTTCTCCGGCGGGACTACAGGGCCTATTCGAACTCTGCCTGAGGAAGACGCAGGGAATCTCTGTTTATCGGAGGGTTGCCGGCTCGCTACGGACTGGCATAGAGATACAAGAAGCAGACGAGGAAGACATGCAGCATGTTCACGATTGGCTTAATCCTGGTCAGGTCAAGCACACTGTCTCTGCGAATCCCAACGACACTTGTTTCATCGCTAAAAAGGAAAGCCGCGTGGTCGGCTGTGTCTATCTGGTGAGACGCCCCGAACAGTCCTACCCCCATGATGGGTACTGGCTCATCAGTCTCACGGTAAGGACCCTTTACCGGGGTATGGGGATAGGTGAGAAACTGTGCCGGACGGTCATGGATAAGAGCAGAAAAGAAGAAGCAAAGGGGCTATCTCTTCTGGTAAACGAGTACAACCACCGGGCCATAAGGCTCTACCGCAAACTTGGTTTTGAGATGAGGGTTATTCCAGCCCTTGAAAAACAACTCGATGACGAGCAGCGCACTCTTGGCTATAAAAGAGTACTCATGTTTGCTTGTCTTGATGGTGAGGACGAGCGACGAGCTTCTAACCTGGGTCTACCCCAGTCGCAGCCTAACTCAGACAAGGTAGACAGGGAGTCTGAACCGCCCTTATTGGTTCATGGGAGAGAGGCGGATAAGTGAGCACTGCCATAAGCACCGTTAAATTGACTAAACGCTTTCCGCGCACCTCCGGATACCGAGACCTGCTGCCCTTTGGAGAAAGGCAATGGGTCACAGCGGTGGATGGCGTTAGCCTGGATATTGAAGAAGGTGAGCTCTTCGGCTTGCTGGGGCCCAACGGCGCTGGCAAGACTACCTTAATTAAGCTACTCTGCTGCCTCGTTCTCCCCAATTCCGGTACCGCTCAGGTGTTGGGTCACGATATCCGGAGGGACGAGCCGGCTGTTAAGAGACTTGTAGGGCTGGTCACCGCCGACGAAAGAAGTTTTTTCTGGCGTATCTCAGGCCGGGAGAACCTTGAGTTTTACGCTGCGTTACAACATCTGCCCAGAAAAGAGGCCAGGGAGCGGATAGAAGAGGTGCTGAATCTGGTAGGACTGGCCGAGGAAGGCGATATCAGATTTCAAAACTATTCCACCGGCACACGCCAGAAACTGGCCATCGCTCGGGGTCTGCTCAGTCGCCCCCAGGTTCTATTTGTGGATGAGCCCACGCGGAGCCTGGACCCGGTCAGTGCCCAAATCGTGCGCACCTTCCTCAAGGAGAGAGTGAGAGGAATCGGCAAGACGGTAATCCTAGCGACTCACAACATGACCGAGGCGGAACAGCTCTGTGACCGGGTGGCTATCATGGACCATGGCAGCGTTGTGGCTCTGGGCTCCATCCAAGAACTCCGCTCAATCTTTCAGGGACATGAACACTGTGAGCTAACGGTAAGGAACTTATCTGAAAATATTCTGCCCCAACTGATTTCCATTGATGGTGTCCTTGACCTTCGCCTAGCCGCCCAGCACAATGGAGTCTCCAATTTGCAATTCAGAATTTCCGACCGGGGCATGGTATTACCCCGGTTGCTGCAATTAATAGTGAATAGCGGTGCTGACGTATGCGATTGCCAGCTCAGGGAACTGCCCCTTGAGGAGATTTTCGTCCACGCCCTACACGGTAGCGGTACGAAGGAGGGAAAGTAAATGGCAGTAGCTACCGCCTTCTTCAAACGCGATTTGTCTCTGGCCCTCAGCTATCGTTTGTCCTTTCTGCTGCAATTCCTGGATATCTTCTTCAGCGTGGCCACCTTCTATTTCCTTTCTCAGCTTTTTGGCAACGCGGTGGCCCCCCAGCTAGAAGCCTACGGTGGTGACTACTTCTCCTTTGTCCTTATCGGCCTAGCCTTCTCCGGATATATGGGCTTGTCTCTATCCAGCTTTGCCCAGAGCATTCGTGAGAGCCAGGTGATGGGCACACTGGAAATCATGCTCCTCAGTCCCACCCGACTGAGTACCATACTTCTTTCGTCTTCGCTCTGGTCTTACGCCCTGACTACCCTGCGCGTTGTTGTCTACCTTCTTCTGGGAGCATTGTTTTTTGGTTTCAGCCTGAGCCAGGCCAATTTCCTGGGAGCTTTGGTTGTCCTAGTGCTGTCCAT
>CAZWDF010000106.1:0-4712 GCA_964632335.1 uncultured Candidatus Saccharibacteria bacterium
TAGACAATGGACGGTATAGGATTCGAACCTATGACCTCATGCGTGTGATGCATGCGCTCTAGCCAACTGAGCTAACCGTCCAAAAATTTGTTCGGGGCCTCTGCGCCAAGTGCCCGACTAATTTTCAGATTAGCAAATTTTATCAATTCAGTAAAGTTTGATAGAATAAAATTGATGCAGGTTTTTGAGTTTCATTTTAATCCAAAACTAAAGCCCGATTTAATTTTTGATAGTTTTTGCTATGAACCAGAAAATATTTATGAAAGGAGGGTGGGAAGTCTTTATATGGCAGGTCTTCTAAAAAATACTCTGCCTCAGAATTTTAGACTTTTGAATAATTTAGCCAAAGTAATCAAGGAAAGTTATTATCGGCCAGCTCTTCATTCATCTGAAAAGCAACTCAAAGAAAGCTTAAAAACGGCAAATGAATTTTTGGAAAAGGTTGCTAAGGCAGGCGATGTCAGCTGGCTGGGGAACTTAAGCTTTGCTGCTCTTTCTCTGAGAGATTTTGAATTAAACTTTACTAAGGTCGGAGATTTGAAAATCTTTCTATTGAGGGGAGGAGGAGTTATTGACATTGACCGAAAATTAAGATTTCAAGACATTGCGCCCTGGCCTTTAAAAATATTTGGAAACATTGTCTCGGGGAAATTGGCTGAAAATGACATAATTTTGGTTTTAACTAAAGAGGTTTTGGAAATCTTTCAAAATCAAAATTTATTAACCGAAATTGCCAAAGCGATACCTCTTAATGAAGGAAAATTAAAAGAGATTTTTAAAACTAAAGGCGATGAATTGTTAAAAGTTTCTGGGGTTTGTCTATTAATTTTTTTGAGCAAAGAAATGGCAGTCGGGAAAAAGGAAATTATTTCTCCTCAATCTTACCCCAAGGAGTTTTCTTTCAAAGAAGTTTTTACCCCAATTCTCAATTACCTTAAAAAACTGATTAAGAAGCCGGGGTTGGAAAAATTGGCCTCGGTAAAGCAACTTGGGAAGCAATTTGGGAAGAAATTTAGAGTGCCGAAACTAAAATTACCCAAATTGGCAATCCCAAAATTAAACAAAAATATAATTTCAATTTTAGCTCTTATTTTTTTCTTGGTTTTGGGGTCTCTTATTTTCCAGAGGGAAAGGGCGGAGGAATTGAGAGAATATCAAGCTACTTTGGAGCAAATCCAGGAGAAAGTAAATTTAGCAGAAAGTTTTTTAATTTTAAAAGAGACGAAACCAGAAGCTGTTCAAGAAGCAAACTTATTATTGAAAGAGACCTGGGAAGAAATTTCTCCCTTAACCAAAATAGCTTCTACCCTCCCCAAAAATCTGAGTAACCAAATTTCCTCTTTGGAAAATGAGATTTCAAAAAATCTTTACGAAATAAATAAATTGGTAGAAATTGCTGAGCCAAAATTGCTTTTTGAATTTAACTCTCGGGAATTTGTCCCCCAAAAAATGGTCTCGGATGACGAAAACCTTTATTTTTTCAGTCCCTATTCGCAAAACTTGTTTGAAATAAGTAAGGGAGGTGAAGGGAAACTTATTCAAATTAATCAAAAATTTTATTCAGCTGCTCTCTTTGCTGATTCTACTTTATTTTACTCAAAGCCAGATACGCTAGTTAGTTTAAAAGAAAAGCAATTTAACGAACATTTTTCCTTAAAAGCTCCTTATCCTGATTTTAATTTTAATGATTTGATTTCTTTTAAAGAAAACCTTTATTTTTTAGATAGTAAAAGAGGGGAAATTATTAAATATCCTGCTCCAATATCTGAAGGGAAGGATAATCCTCAGGTTTGGTTAGCCCAAAAAACTAAAAAAGCTATTGATGGAAAGTCAATAGCAGTTGATGGTTCAGTTTGGATTTTAAATAAAGATAATTCAATTTCGCGATATTACGCCGGAAATTTTCAAGAAACGATAACTTTAAATATTTTTCCCTATCCCAAAAATTTCTCAAAAATCTTTGCTTCCCCTCAACTCCTCTATCTCTATCTTTTAGAACCTGTTCAAAACAGATTAGTAATTGTAAATAAACAAGGGAGAGTTATTCAGCAGTTTCAGAGCCAAAAATTTGATAACCTCTTAGATTTTGCCGTCTCAAAAGACGGAAAAACAATCTGGCTTTTGAATGGCTTAAAAGTATACAAAGTTGAATTTTAACACTACGCTTACAAAAATAACAAAACCCCCTGATTTTAAGGGGATTTTGTAGGGGCCCGCCGAAAAGCGGGAAGGCGGCGGGTGGATGGCGTCCTTTTTAGAATTTTCTTTTTACAATTCTTTACTTAGGATAGGTATAATCAACGTTAGTCGGATAGGCTTTGCCATTGTTGCAGGTGACACTATAAACTGGTCTATAGGAAGAAATTATTGAGGTTACATTCCAGTTGGTATTATCAGTCGTATCGACATATTTGTAAACTGTTTTTCTCGAACTGTTATATTTATAACTTTTATATCCGTAACTACCCTGAGCGCACTTACAGAATTTTCTGGCTTGATCAGCTGCTCTATAGAGATAGAGATTTGTTGTTCCACTCCAACATTTGACAGCAGTTGGGCAATCGACATCAGTTCCGGAGGTACATCCAGTTGGACAACAACCATCACTAGTTAAACCAGAACAAGTAGTGATTGGCGCATTCAGGCATTTATCATTGGGTTCATCACAGGAATCGGTGGTACAAGGATTGCTGTCATCACAACTTAGTGTTGGACCCGAGGTACATATTCCAGATTGGCAAGTATCACCAGTGCTACAAAATTGTCCATCTTCACAAACTGTGCCATCTAATTTTGGTTTGGTTACACAAGAATCAGTGGCTTCATCACAAATCCCATTATTACATTGGTCATTTAAAGCAGAACAGTCAATAGGGGTTCCTACCTGACAAAAACCATCTGCACACTTTTCTGCTCCATTACAATACAGCCCATCATCACAATCCCCACTTACTGTACATTCTGGCTCTGGTGGCTTAACATATTTGACTGCTGCTAAGGCATCTACCCTTCCCCAACCATAGTATTTATCCCAACCAGCCGTTCCTAAGTCCTTTGCAGTTTTATACAAGGCATCCTTAATTTGACTATCAGTTAAAGCAGAATTCACTTGCTTCAACAAAGCTACGGTTGCGGAAATATGAGGAGTTGCCATAGAAGTTCCTGACCAAGAAGCATAACCACCAATGATAGAGGAGTAGATACTTACCCCCGGTGCCATTATGTCTAAAGCTAATCCTCTACCAGACCAGGAGGTTCTAACATCGCTTTGGTTAACAGCGCCAACTGCTATTGCTTTACTTGCACAACCCGGGCTTGATACTATACCAGAAGTATTTCCGGCTGCTGCCGCTACTGTTACTCCATTATCAACTGCCCAATTCACTTTTTGGGCTAAGTAATCCCCGTCACAATTTAAACCAGGAGTTCCTCCACCACCTAAACTAATACTCATTATTTTTGCTATGTTATTATTAACAACATATTCGATTGCTGCTGCTATGTCACTGGAATAACAAGAGCCAGAGGCATTACAAACCTTTGCCATCCATACACCGGCATCTGGCGCTACTCCTTTGGCATTAGCATCAACACCGTTAGCCGTAATGATGCCTGAAACATGGGTTCCGTGCCCATTATCATCTTCATAGGTGGCATATCCAAAACCTTTTCCACCTATAATACTACCAACTAGTTCTGGATGGTCAGTATCTATACCAGTATCCAAAATTGCTACTGTGGTTCCTGAACCAGTATATCCTAAAGCCCAAACATCATCAGCATTAATCTGCAAATTAGCACCCATATCCATTATGTGAAATATTACATCCTCTCTAACTTTTAGTTTAGAAACGATATTTGCCGGACATTTTAATGCTGTGGCATCGCTTAATTCATGGATAATCTCACAACCCCTCACCCTAAAACTTAACTTATCTATAATACCTGTGGTATCTGCTATAACCCTGGACATTTCTTTGTCATTCCCATTTGAGGCCATGACAATCCCCACTGCCATGGCTGACATTATTACTGTTATTCCAAGTAGAACTATTTTTTTCATTTTTTATTTTCTAATTAAATTACGTAATTCGACCTTTGAAATCTTATTTTATTTTAATTTCATCAAATCGCCTTGTCAAATCTGAATTTTAATCCACTTCGGGTGTTGAGTAATATTTTTAACTTTGACTAAAATTAACTATAAAATTCACAACAAAGGACAGCCCTAAGGACTGTCCTTTGTTGTAACTAAAAGTGCAATGTATGTAGTTAAATTATTGTTTTTTTCTTTCCTAAAGACTTAAAGAGTAGGAATAAAACGACTATTACAGCTATTGTAAGAACTAAAAGCCAACAATTAAAGCAACCGTAGAAAGAATATAAAAGGATCAATGCTAAAGTAACCAGCGGTAAAATCCAGCGTTTCTTTTTCTTTATATCTTCTTTTTTCTTTAGCGGTAACAAAGATAGCACAGTTAGAATAATTGCGACGAGAAACAAGAGCCAGCAGAAATTTGTTGAGCCAAAGAAAGTACCAACTGCAGCTAAAAGGTTAGCTAGATTAAATCCTTGCACTTCCCCGGTTGTTTCAGTAATAGTAATAGGTTGTGTTTCTTCCGTTTCTTGAAAGGTCTCTTCTCCGCCAGTTTCTTCTGGACCTACTGGGTGAACAAATATTTCCTCGCCGGCAACTTCAGGGGATAGAACTG
>CAZWDF010000107.1:0-4601 GCA_964632335.1 uncultured Candidatus Saccharibacteria bacterium
CCATCTCCGATACCGTAGGCACCCGAGAGACTAATGGTTTATTTGCTGACTTCACGTGAAATAATTTGCGTACAGTGCGATCCATCACGTCACCCGTTTGTGAATAGGCCGGAGTTCCAACCCGACGTCCCGCAATTCATAGATGCCATCCACATGATCAAACTCGAATCGTACTTTCACGCTCTGGCATGACTGAATGGCACTGAGCGTCATATCATCCCCGACTACCGCAGAGCCAGCATCGAAACTGCCTGATGGAACACCCGTCGTACCGAATGCGGAAGCTCCGTCAAGAGCGTAGGACACTATGGCAGTCTTGGCTACAGGAGTCCCATGAGTCAGATAGGACAGCCGGATGCCATACCATCGCTTGATGTTTCCAGGGATTCCAAAATCCTCATCCTTAAACTCCACATACCCATCCGTACTGCCATAAGTAGAGAGTTTAATGGCGGACTCCGAGTTATCCCATTTCATTATTGCCAGAGCCATTAGCCCGTTAAGCTCCCAATTATCAGATTGTTATCGTAGATAGCAAAGTTGGTGAATGACCCATTTGCCTGCTTGAATCTGTTACCCTTGGACCAAGTACCGGTAGCCAGATCGTAGATGTATACCAATCCGGTAGCTGTTGAGCAGTCGCCCAGCACTACGATCTGTCTGCGCTTTGGGTCAAACCCAATGATTGCGTTGGCGGTTACGAACGTCTCCCAATCCGATCTGCTGACAATCCTCCGATTATTCCGCTCAAGCAGATTGACGAGGTCCTGCCCATTGTACAGGTAGCATCCATTCTCATTCACCCAGATGATGCCATAATCAGTGGCAAAGGTAGCCGCAGGAATCTTTACTCCGAGACTGGAGTGCTGTGATTCGAGGAACCATGCGGTATCCGCTCCCTTAGCCACGTTGATAATATACAACATGTTGTATTTGAAAGCAAGAAGTCTGTCGGCATAGATTTGGAGGGCTGTATAATCCTCACCATCATTGATGCCAACATCCACATAGTTACTCTGCGGCCAAGTGTCATACTTGCCCGGAGGGGTGTACATGATCCGGTCGCTATGGATCTCCTTGTCACCGGCAGAATTGGTGAACTTGACATGGGCAGCCCATGCCCGAGCATTGCCTACGGTAAACGTCTTGGCTTGGAGACTTAGAACAATTACATCTTGGGAAATCCCAGTCAAGGATTCATAAGTATCCATGTTCGGATCTGTAATGTATACTCCGCTACAAACAGCATACACATTGCTATCGGCTCCACTATCTCCAGTGACTACATCCGCTCCCCAATAATTAAGTGATCCGTAAATACTGGCTCTGCAACCATCTGCTAGATTTATGTCAAGGAACAATCTCCACGGATCAGATGAGTTATACACTCTATAGTATATCCGTCCACCCGTTACGGTCTGATCATAATCTTTCGTGGCCCATATGGTGGCAGATATCATCCTATCAACCATTGGGGTAAACGTCCCTTGCATGTGAAACAGAGGTGATTCCTGCCCTCCAATATAAATAAAAGAACTCGCAAACTCAAGTTCGTCGGCAGACCAAGTTCCAACAAAGGTAGTGTTATTGAGAGATATGCAGAATCCTTTACCATCCGGCGGAGTCAAGATGAACTCTTTGGATGCCCACGTTTTTAGAGTAGTAAGCGCCTCAGTTGTAACCTTTGGGGTAGCCGACGTAGACACTGCTTCCACCGCAAGATACTGCGAAGATCCATAGGCAAGAGCTATGTAGGGGGTATTCGCTGTATATTTCACAGACACATCGGAATAGTTTGGGAGGGAAGCATTAGCCACTTTGGTAGACGAACTTCCAGCTCCTCCAACTAGACCACCGATGTAAGTTATTCCAGCAGATGGAGATGCCAAGAATCTATATGTGTTAACCCAATCATACCATGAACGTCCAAAGTCGGGAGTTGCGTTTATTACAAACTGACTGTTATTTACGAATCCATACCAATGCACAGTATCATAGGATGCAAGTGACAGAAAAGCCGCGTCGCAGGTTCTCAGAACCCCATCAATGTAGTAGAACACTGGCTTACCATAGGGCCCAGCATTGCTGTAGTAATACTCCAGCCCCCAACTGAGAGTGCCGTTGATGATACTATGATCCCCATAGACGTATACCGGACCATCAATCGAGTACCCACCAACTGCAATATACTTGCAGGATTCGTTGCGCGGAGTGCCAGCCGTGGGCATGGTGTAATCAGCCCCAAATGTGTGCAGACCATATCCGGAATAGGGAGATACTCCGACTGCGGTAATGAGTGTGGATGTTCCGTAGGCTGCAGGAGTACCCAACTGCCCCATTGAGCGTATCTTTCCTGCTACGTCAAACATCACGTTGGAGGCATTGGACACGCAGTTATCTAAATCCCTTGGATCAGATTCTGTGTCTATTCCTCCGCTGAACTGTATGTACTTTATGACTTTGGGCATCTGATTTCCTTAAAGTTCCAGTGTGAATGTGAGAAGCCCCCGTCATCGCCGCATCTTCGCCAGCTTCACCACATCCACACCGGACAGTCCTACAGTTCCAAGCTTTCCTTGGTAATCGCACGAAGGATAATATTGAGCACCGCGAGAACAACACCCACAGTCTGAGCATCGAACTCCTTACCGGTGGCCACAATACCCACGATGGCGATCACATTGATCCACAGGGTCTTGGATTTGTACCACTTCTTGTTCATAACTACTCCTTTGGTTAAGGGTTACAATAGACGCTTTGCATAAATACCTGCTACTATGTAGAGCATAGCCTCCACGATCTTCAGGGCCTTCTTCAGATTCTTCTTCCATGGAGGATCCGTATCGAGTCGTGCACGGGCAGCGGTAAACGCACCATATACCTTGATCATGTCCCACATCAGCTTCTCGTTCCACGGCATCTCCTCATAGTGGAAGTCAGGCTCCCGGGTCATCCGGACTGCAATGTCCAACTTCGGGGCGTCAATCAGCGGCATGACGGCTCCTTATCTCAATGACTATCCATGGCTCCTTGCGGGTCATCCACATGAACCGCTTAAACGCGATTGTGCTCATAATGATTCCAATCAGACCATTCACAGTCCCGGCAGCCATCCCAATCCCTATACATCCCAGTAGATCGTTGACCGTGTTCGCAATATGGACAAGGATATCCGAGCGGTCTCTTACATCCAGGAGTTCCCAGCAGACTTGTCCATTCTTTCTGGTGTACCTTGCGCACGTGTAGGTTCCCTCCGGTATGCAGGAGATAAAGTGATGGTTGTTCTTCCATGGCAGTTCGAGCGCCCTGAACAGCACCTTGCCGTCCTCGGTGCACATTACACCTTCAGTGCGGTCAAGCTGATATGTGCGCTCGATGATAAACTTCATTTTGATCCCAATTGGTGATCTAACAATGTCTTGACATTGCTGTCAATGGCGTCGATCTTGGATTCCAGCCGCGCCACTCTGGACTGACATACATCCTCTCTGACGAACTTGCCATTGGCCTTGGACCGAATGGCGGTTAGCCATAATGCCCCACCGGTAATTATTGCCCCCGTCAACGGGATTCCCTCTGCCAAGTTCAGCATATCAGTCCTTTCCTCTTCCAAAGAGCCGATCCGCCAAATCGTTCAGCTTCCGTATGAATGAATATTTGTACAACAACTTACCGTACAGCCTGTGCAAAGGAGACTCGTAGAATGGGCAGCTTAACTGCCTCCAATGCTGGTAGAAATCGTCAATCATCAACCAGAGACCGAACGTCCAGATAACCAATGCTGGCCATACCATCCATCGATTGATCAACATCACAAACCCAGCCAGCATCAATGCCAGCCCCAGATAGGCGTGATGCCACCCCTTCATGTCAGGGCTCAATCGGCTCCTCCTCCGGCATCGGTATAGGGCCGTAAGGCTTGGGATTCACAGGTTTCCGGAATGCTCCATCATTGGTAACCAGATTGCTGGTTAACACTTTATGGGTGACGAAGTTATACAACAGAGCCCCGGGAGCCTTGGGCTTCACTTCTACCCCCTTGTCAGTGAATTGAACCGGATACCCGTTAATCCACTGAATTGGCAGGTCCTTGCGAAATACCAGTTTGTCCGTCACAATGATCGCGGCTGGAGACTTAATGAGGTTGATGTTCTTGTCAAGGAATGCCTTAAGCTGTCGGTTATCAACCGTGACAACAGTATCTCCACGCAGGTAGAAGGTTCCTTTCTGCCCAAATATAGAAGAAACGGCCAGAACCATCAAGACCGCGAATATCATTTTAGAGTGCGTTCTAACCATCGTAGACTCCTTGCATAGTTATCGTAACGGCCTTTCTGCGGACGTATCCGCTAGAATTAAATTAACCTGTAAGTCCTCGCTTGATCATATGAGCCTTTACTCTTCAATCCATTTGGCGTTTAGCCTTTCGTAATAAAATCTTCTAGGTGTAGTTCCTGCAACCCAACCATCATTTTTAGAAACTATATTACCAGTTGAAACTATCTTTGATCCATGATTGGGGATAAGAGTTACTTTCATACCAGGCAGCAAAACGAACCCATTGTAGGTACTATTATAAGTGGCCATTGCAATTGTTGTTA
>CAZWDF010000108.1:0-4570 GCA_964632335.1 uncultured Candidatus Saccharibacteria bacterium
TCTCCCGCTAAATTTCATATCATCAGCCTCCAAATCAACTGACATCGTTTTCCATTTGGCTTCTGTGTTTAATCCCAACCTTCTACGCTTGAGTTTTTGAGAAACGCTTGGCCTTTGGATTCCTCGCTCGAAATGCCTGAATTTTCCGAGTGGCAAGAACGCATCTGCGAGTTTATTCATATTTCTCGACCTCAAATTCCGTAAATTCCGTTCATTTTCCGCTTTATGAGTCCGTCTTGCGAGAGCTTTCGCGTCATGCGAGTTATCGACTCGGCAGCCCAGCGATTTGGGTTTCTTGATTCCACGCGCTTTCTGATGTCATCAATGTGTACCCACTGGCCTCGAATTGAGTCTCCCACTGGTTTGTTGGCGAGCGAGAGGATGGCGAGTTGGATTTCTTTGATGAGAAAGTCGTCGGTCATATTTTCACTCTGGCGGATATTTTGCTCTGATTTCCTTTTCTTTTGCGTCGAGCAAACTTGCGATTCTGTCCTGCAAGGCGAGAACTACTTTCTGCGAGTCCTCGTTTGCGGCGTTCGCTTTTAGGTAAATCGAGAACTCCCTGCTTTCGTACTTCCTTGTGTTCAGCTTTCTCGACTCCCCACACGTTATCTCCTGTACATTTACCATTAGCTCCCCTCCTTTGGTTGTGGTTTGTGACAACCGCAATAGAAACCGTCTGGATTTTCATAAAGGCACTGAATACTCACAGTTCTTGCCTCGAATCGTAAATGCCACCATGCGCCTTCCTGAAACCAGATAGTATGCCCACAATTTCGGCAAATCATTGTCCTCCCCCTTGCTTCGGTTTGATTTTGTTCTCGAAGTATTCCTTGAGCGAGTAATACTTGTCAATCTTGTCCTGCATCAGTTGTTTGTTCGTGAGGTCTCCATGAATCCTTACTGAATCGAGCGAAACGAACACTTCACGCTGGTCTGTCTTGCCTGTTGTGCGTTCAGTTCTCCTCTGAAACTCGATAAAATCTTCATTGTGGATTTCTTGGATTGTTTTGTTTTGTCCCGTTATGGTGGGTTGAATTGGTGGGATTTCTACTCTTTGTGGCGGGACAACTGGTTTTATTTCTTTTGCCGTAAACCTATCCATTATACACTTTATTCCACTCGTCCAACGAGTTTCGTGATAGTCGAACCAGCCTTCCGAACCGAGCGCGAGAACTAGTAGTTTTTGCTTTTTATCCTGATAGATGTCCGCGCCGTCTTTCAACCCATATTGTATGAATGAATCGAGTGTTTTTACCTTGACGATTTTTCCGAATTTTGTTAGGATTGGCTTGTCTTCTCCCATCTAATTCACCTCTGTTTTATAGTAAAGGATGCACTTCATCCATAAATTTCCAGTAACGTTTGATATCCCCTTCGAACTCCGCTTCAAAGCACTTTTCACAATAAGGATGTTTCATACTGCCTTTCACTTCTCCATAATCAACCATTTTTCCACAGACAGCGCAGATATATGCCACTCATCTCACCTTTTTCTTCTCAATTACGCACTTTCCATCTACTATCTTATGCCCCCAAGGACACTTACCTTCCATCAAGCTCTCGGGATTGCGAGGCGAAGGTTTTCCGTATAATTTCTTACACTCTCGCCCACCATAACTATTCTCCCCATAGTATTGAGTGCAACCGCAGATTTGACAATCTTTCAGAAAGTTCTTCAATTTCCAGTCGCTATGTATTTTTTTATGCTCGGTTTTCTTATGTCCGCACCAACAAGCCATCAGTTCTCACCGTCGCCATTTTCGCCCTGAGAGGGTTCTGGTTCTGCCTTATGATATGGCTGTTTTTTCAGCCAATAACCATCATTAGATAAATGCGACCATTCACCATCTGCTTTTCTCGCTATCTTGCGGTTGCACTTTTTACATCTCAAGTGTTTCTTTTTCATTTCACTTCGCCCCCTGTTTTGAAATTGAATTATTGGACACTCTTTCTCCACCCCTTACAACGCTTATCCGCACAACTTTCACACATACCTATTTCCGTTCCTCCAACATCCCCTAACTGCTCATCGGTAAATCCATAGATAAATCTGATTTCGGGGGATTTTTCCTTTTGGCAAAAAATGCAGAAACTTGGGCGGCTATCCCGCAAAATCATACTTAACGGCATTGCGCTATATTTCATTTTTCATTCACCTTTTCGCCCTGAGAGGATTTAAACTTAATAATCATGACCCCATCCACAATGAGGACACTTCATTTTATCCCCACAATTTTCACATACGGGTATCTCACAACACGCCTTACAAACTGGCAAACTATCTAAAGTTTCTTCGTCTTCTACATAATGGCAAATATCTTCTTCTTTTATTTCCTTTTTGCACTTGTCGCATTTCATTCTTTCACCCCCTCAGATTTTGAAAACTCCTCCTTTTCATTCACTACCCGAAGCTTCACGCCGAAGTTGAAAATGAAAGTTCCTTTGGCAGAGCTGAGGTCGGCAGAGCTGAGGTCGGCAGAGCTGAGGTCGGCATAGCTGAGGTCAGCAGAGCTTAGGTTGGCAGAGCGGAGGTTGGCATAGCTGAGGTCAGCAGAGCTTAGGTTGGCATAGCTGAGGTTGGCAGAGCGGAGGTCAGCAGAGCTTAGGTTGGCATAGCTGAGGTTGGCAGAGCTTAGGTTGGCAGAGCTGAGGTAGGCAATTACCGCTTTTAGTTTTGCGCTGGCTTCCGCTGTCCACTTGAAGCCGAGTTCGAAGTCGAAACGGCTTACGTTTTCCTTCTTTTTTATTCTCTCGCAAAATTCTTCTACGGTTTTGATTTTTTCCATGCTAATCTACCTCATTTTCTGACTTGATTTGGGATTTGAGCCTATCTCGTTTATCATCCTCTAACAATTCATTTAAAACTGCCATTTGTCCACAATTCCAATCTTTTTTCCAATCTTCATTGGTTCTACAATTTTTATGTATAAAATCCGAAATAACCTTCGATATCCGTTCTCGCTCTTCCTGCTTGCCCTGCTGTTTTCCCTTTACATAACCCTTAATGTATTCCTCGCTGTGCCTATGGATATATTGAGGTTTTGTGTTTGTCATCTAAATCACCGTTTGCATCCTCCTTGTTCAAACGGACAGGGTTCTCCGTTTTTCGTCGTAGCGTTGGAATTATAATAAACAATATAGGTTTCATTTCCTATTTTGGTAAGATTGATGAAATAGCGCACGTCTGGGCAAGCGGGGCATTTCGATGCGTTAAGCAAAGTTTCCACACAAATATCCCGAAGCTTATAATTCTCAGATTGCAGATTGCTTATTGTTTTTACGAGATAGGGTTCTCTTGCATCCCACATTTCCTTAAAGGCGAGGCAATTATCCAGATTTAATTGATTGGTAGATTTCCCTTTTTGACCATAGGTATATCCCGAAATGAACATAATCACCATAACGACGACTACGCTGAGTATTATTCCTTCATTATTTCCTAATTTAAAGGTCATTTTTTCGCCCCTTGTGAGCCCCGAGAGGCTTTAAGCTTTTTCTGCGGAAAAACCTTGGAAAAACCGTGCTTCATCAACGCTTCATAAACATCTGGGTAATAAATCCAAATAACCCTATCTTTCTCATCAAAAATTATCCTTTTATTATTTAAAAGCCAACGAAAGCACTCCTTGAATTTTCTCATTGTTGTAGTTCTCGGCATCATTCGAAATAAGTCCCCTGTTCGAAGCTGACCGTTATACGCCCTTATTTTTTCTTCCAATATATCGATTTTCATTTTCACTTCGCCCCCTGCTTTTTCTTTTCGCCCTGAAAGGGTTCTTTAAATGGTTTAGCTATCGCATAAATTTTACAATGGTAATTAGGACAGAAAACATATCCATTTGCCATTTGTGAAGGCAACATTTCAGTTCCACATTCAGGACATTTCATTTCACTTCGCCCCCTAGGATTTTGAGATGGTGTGGGGCAGGGGAGTTTCACCCCTATCTCGTGGTTTCCCACGAATGCTCCCTCCTTTCGGAGTTAGCTCGCTTACACCAGCCCCACATTTTAGTTGGGATTTGAGCCAGTTGATTACTGTTTCTGCTTTCCCCTCCCCTTCCCACGAATATTCTCCGTCGTCCAATTTCTCGTATTCGTCAAACTCCTCGTTTTCGTAGAGTGCTATTGCTTCGTTCACGAGGTCGAGCTTGCCCTCCATTTTGTGTTGCGACACAAAAGGACAGGATTTCTCGCACTGCTCGAAATCCTTGTGCTCGTAGGCTTTTGAGAGGGCGAGTTCTGCCTGTTCGAAAGTGTGATACCAGTCCGTCATAGTATATTTTATTAACGGAAGCCGAAGCTTAGGCACATCAATCCCATACTTCGAGCATAGCGGGAACTGTGGTTTTTTGTCGGTCATTTGCTCACCTTTTCGTGTTTTTCCATGTGTTCCTTCGCCAAGGCGATAATCTGTTTAGGGTATAGGCTCTGGATTTGCTTACCGCACTCTGGGCAAGTCCAGGTATGCGGGTTCAATGCCTTCGAGAATTTGATATGTTTTCTTATCTCTTCATCTGTTACTTTGTCCATGATTTTTTGTTGTTTTTCTGCTAGGTGTTTTTGTGTT
>CAZWDF010000109.1:0-4498 GCA_964632335.1 uncultured Candidatus Saccharibacteria bacterium
AACACGATTAGTTAATAATCCATGTCCGGCAGAGGTTATAATAGTAACAGGAGCATCAGTATTTGCACTAATAACCCCAATCTTACTATCAATCTTATTAGCGAACTGAGTATATGTCACTCCGGTATCAGAATCTAGCTTAGTAGCAAGACCTTCTAACTGAACCCTAGGACTTGCTCCTGTAATCAACTGAAGCGTTGCGAGATAGTTAGTGTCAGTAACACCGCTGTCGCTATCCAGTTTGTTCAATAGAGTATTAAATTGATCAGTTGTAATCGTTTGATCTTGAATTAAACAATCCCCAACAGCTAAACCAGTAACACTAGCTAGTAATAGCTTATTACCGATTAACTTATTTGGTGAGATCACAGACGTAATTTCTCTATCTGCGTAATCCAATCTACTAAATGTTTTTCTTTCTTGTTCAATATAAGCAACATCAGTAGCAGCTAGATATAGTTTATCATCCGACGGGTTGATAGTCCCAGCGTTGTGAGCTAGGTCTAATGTAGTCCAGCTATTAGTAAGAGTTGAGTATCTATACGCAATAGTTGCAGTTTCATCAGACTCTACGCTAACTGTGTATGCTGTATACGAATTATCAGACTCATATCCAATACCCCATGTTGCAGTTTTAAAACTAGGGTAGTTAAATGATTGAGTTCTTAATATGATATTATCAATACTTCTAGAGATAATTGACGCCCCGCCTTCTGTTAAACTTTGAATCCCTTGGGTTGACCAAGCATAGATTACATTGTTACAAACAGTGGCGCTATCTGGAGCGAGAAGGTTAAATGAAATATCAAATAACTCAAGCTGGAAAGGAGCTGATTCACCGGAAATACGATATAGACCATCTTCTTTAAATACAAAAAGAGAGTTACGTAATGTAATAACACGAAGGATTGCTTTATCGGCTGACCCAACGTCGAAATAATTAACTAGAGGAACAGCTTCAGGTTGTTGAAATTTAGAGTAATATACTCTATTTATCTTTTCTTCATTCTCTGAAAATACAGAATTAGTCGATTTAATAAAAGAACCAGCAGTTCCAGCTGTTGCAATATAAGCGTGATCTAAAGTAAAGGTATTAAGCCCAGTGACAGTTACTTGTTGTAATCCATCAATAACTGGGAAAGTATTACTGTTAGTAATTACAATCTGATCGCCTGAAGTTAATCCATGTGCAGCTGAAGTAGTTACACTTGGAGTTAATCCTGTACCAGTTGAAGAGATGTATGTTTCAGGTCCGATATCTGGGTTAAATGAAATACCAGTGGCGTCATTATTTCCCACAATATAGAATTTCTCAGTAGCTTCTAAGCTTCTTGATTCAAGAGACATTTTGCCCGGAACATCAAAAGTAGAAGAGATATAATAAGCATAGATCGTCTCTTCTGGATTTTTGTTGATAACTCGAACAAAGCTTCTAGCCGTTTCATCAACCGCGCGAGAAGGAGAAACCAGAGGAGAAAGCAATACTTCTAATGCACCAAGCTGAGTTGTAGATACTAGAAATCCAGCATTAACTACGTTTTCAGAAGCAGCAGTACATCTACCAAATTGTTTATTAGTAATAGTCAGAGTTGCAACATTAGCTGCCACTAAGAAATCCCCAGTTATCTCTAATTGAGCTTGTATTAAAGCTGCCATTTGAGTTGGAGTTTCAGTCCCAGCTACAATAACTTTAAGCGCAGCGTACCCAGAAAAAGCAGGATCGGTAGATGTTCCAGAACTAAACCAAACGTAATATCTACGTTGATCGTTTGTTGAATTGATTTTAAATGAATCAGCAACCCCAGTGCTTAAATAACTAGCTCCAGCAACTGCTGTTACTGAAGTTATCTGTGGTCTAACTGCTTCTCCTACGCCAGATACTGTTGTAGTAAAAGGAGTGAATCCGCTAGTTTGAGCCGAAGCAGGAGTTACATACCCTACGTTTAAATTTTGAATTATAAGTTTTGCAGTTGCTCTAGTTATAATGAAATCTCGAATATATGTAACGATCTTATTATATGTAGCAATTGCAACTTCTGTTGCAGTATTAGCAGTAGTAATAACAACTTGAATCCCTGTTCTACCAGCAATAGCTGGATCAACACTAGCACCAGTATTGTACCATACGTAGTAGTCAACGTCTGTTGAGCTAATAAACCAATACTTACCACCCAGAGTAGTTCCAGCAATAGCCGTAACTTCTACCGTTTGTTGAGCGCCTAGAATAAATTTATATGTGTTATTTACTGTACCATTTGTAATAGTTACAGTCGGAATAATGCTATTGTTATAATCAGCGATCATTTGAGTAACGCCGAGTAAGTTCAAATCCATACGTTGTCTAGTTCTAGTATTGGCATAGAACACGCTATTACGGTATCTAGTAACGTCTTTAGCGAAAGGAGGCTGCTCATTAGCCGCGAGAATTCCTTCTCCGGTTGAAGCATTTGTGTATAGATTAGCCCCACGGAAAGCATCCGGGGTAATATCTTCAAAAACTATAAAGCCGCTAGAAGTTTCAGCAGTTGTAGGATAAGCTTCATATACTAACTGCAATTCATCGGATGGAAATACATCGTCAAAGGTAGAAGCGCCGGTAGCCTGTGCTACAGAAGACCTATATACTTGAAAGAAGTAACTACTGTTAATTCCTTCTGGAATTGTAATAGTAAGTTCAGTCGTAACAGTTGTTGTAATATCTAAACCTGAAACGCCAACTTGATCAGCCACTGAAATAACAGCGGGCAACTCACTAGAAAGCGCCAGAATAATGTCAGAAACATATGCCTGCATAGCTACTAGGTCATCATTGGTAGCAGGGATAGAAGGAACGTCAGGGGCTGTAATTGCTCTATATGTATTAGAATTAATAGTAGCAGATGCTAAGGTAACCCCTCCAACTGCACTAGTATTGAATGTAACCCATGCGCCAGCCGCAGGGTCTATAGTTACTATTTCCTGAGCGCCGTTTAATGTACCAGAAGCAGCAGCGATACCTTCTTGAGTAGTCGAGGTAGTAATGACACTAGCTGGACTTAAAGTATTCACAGTTCCAACAATAACTTGATTTAGATCACCGTCACTAGATGGGAATGTTAAAGTTAATCCAGTTCCAGAAGTTACAGAACCAGTCACTACAACATTTGACATACCAGCAACTAACCGCAATGCGATTTGAATTGTAGCAGGCGGCGCATTCCATAGGATATCAGCAGTTTCATTTGCTCCGTATTTTAATCTAAAGTTACCAAACGTAGGGGTAACTGAGAAGGAAACTTTTTGTATTTCACTCTGAGGAACAGGGCTAAACCCAGCTAAGAATACTTTAGAACCCGGGATGAAATAATTCCTAGCATCTCCAGCACTAAAGTTTATAGTACAAATCCCGCTACTTATAGTAGAACTAGAGATATTAAGAGGAGCCGTAGTCGCTTGATTTGCGTATAAAATGTCGTTATCTAATTTTGTAGACAAAGCAATCATACTAGATTGAATTTGGGTAGCAGATGCAGTTAAGTTAACTCCCAGCGTTTCTAGGTAGTTCTTATCATCTATTCTAGCTGTAGTAAGTGGGCTATTTATAAACCCATCAAGTACACCTAATACTCGCATATAATCTTGAGCAAGTAGATCAATCATTGGATTACTGATAACTAGACGTTGAGAAGGTGAGCCCGGGATTAGATTATTATTCAAATCTTTATAAGCCCAAACAACTCTATAAGCAACAGCTGAATCTTGTGGGAACCATGCTGACTGTGAATTAACAGTATATACTATTTTACCAGTTAAATCAACTGCTTTAATAGCTCCAGCTGGAACAATAAAGTCTGGGCTAGTAGTAAAGTCATTAGCACTTTTAGCTGAGATTTTCTTAATACCCTGTGATGTTGTAAAATATAAGTTACCGTTAGATTCAACGAACTTCATACGAAGTCCCTCTACGGTCTCCGCAAAAGCTCCAGAAAAGCTTTGAAATTTACCATTACTATCTGAATCAAATTGAATAGTTTCACCAAAATGACGCAAAATTCGATTACGATATGTAGTGAGTTGTTTTACTCTATCGCTAATAGTAGGGAGTTGATCGCCGTATAACTTAATACCACGACGCTGTTCAATCATATTATCCCTACGGATAATTACATTGGACGCCTGTATAAGAGCGCCATCTGGGCGATCTAGTTCGTTGCTTGACGTTTGAAGTCCGGAAGCTTTTAATATAACTGTGCTGGACATTTAAATCCTTTATTATTTAACCGCGGCGACCAAATCGAATACGAGAAGATCGAAGTAATCCAGTTCTATTTAGAATTTTCATTGGAGAACCTTCAACTCGACTGTCTAGAATGGTAGCCTGTTTGCTTTCTAAATTAGCAATCTTAGTGTTTGCCGCTTGAAGTCCTTCTTTGTCACCCAAAGACTCTAAAATTCTAGCACAAGTTCTTTCTGCTAGAAGATTATGTAAGTCAGTTGGAACTTGAGGGACAATACATTC
>CAZWDF010000110.1:0-478 GCA_964632335.1 uncultured Candidatus Saccharibacteria bacterium
GTAACTTTTAATGACCCGGACGGAGTAACTGGCACCAATCCTGTAACGGCAGTCATAAGAAGTCGTAAAGATAGCTTCCCGCTAGGTACAGGAAATACCTATTATGTAGCTACTACCGGGAGTAATACCAACCCAGGAACAGAAGCTTTGCCTTGGGCAACACTGAGTAAAGCAGTTAGCTCTGTTTCTGCCGGCGATACTGTGTATTTCAAGGCAGGGACTTATAACACGTCACCTGTGATCATGACCGCATCAGGCACCGCGAATAACTACATCACCCTCACAAACTATGGTCCCGACAATGTAATCTTCAATGGTGGCAATACAGAGGAGATTCTCCGGCTGGATGGTGCCAGCTACGTCCACATCAAGCAGCTCAATTTCACCAATGCTGCGAGCTACCTGGTGAGGCTGCTCCATAGTTCCAACTACAATGTTATTGACACCTGTACCTTCCGGGATTGGGGGTCAGGTGTAG
>CAZWDF010000110.1:488-4480 GCA_964632335.1 uncultured Candidatus Saccharibacteria bacterium
AGCCACCAACGGAGCCATAACGATTACGCTGCGTTCTGCCTATAATGTCATCCAGTACAACGACATCACCGACGCCTACCCTCGGGGCGGAACTGGTGACCAGCGGCACAGAAACACGGGCATATTCGCTGGTTACTGGTGTGGTCTGACGGATGATGCCTATGGTCCGGGGGAAGGTAACATCTACCGGTACAATCGAATATATGACTCAGGTAGCTGGGAACAGGGCGCGGTGACGCACGGGTTTACCGGGGAAGAGCACGACGACATACAGACCGGGCTCTACAAGGACTCTGACATCTATGGCAATGAATTCTGGAATTTGAACAGTGACCTCATCGGAGCAGAAGGTGGGAGTATCAACTGTCGTGTCTGGGGCAACATACTCCACGACTCCAACACGGACTTCATAGGATGGGGTCCCTGCAAGATCGGGCCACTGTTCGTATACCGGAACACCTGTTACTGGAGAGGGACGACGAGCCAGGAGATATGCATCAAGAACGCCTGGGGAGATGTGAGTCAGCCCTACACGGACTATGGTGGGGTGGTGTACTGCTATAACAACACGTTCTACGCGCCGAGGTCGGTAGGTACGCTGAACATGGGAGTAGCGGCCTGGGGCGGTCACTGGTGCCGGAATCAGGTCTTCAAGAACAATATCTTTTACGACTCGCGGTGGTGTGTCTGGGAGCCGGATGGCGCCAATAATAACTACTTTGACTACAACTGCATGTACAATGGTGGCAACAGTGAGTTCTGGATCTGGGGAGGCACCAACTACCCCAACATCGCCGCTGTAAGGTCATCACTGGGCCTCGAGATGCATGGCATCAGCGCCGACCCCAAGCTCACTGATCCCCGTAACGGCAACCTGACGCTCCAGTCCAGTTCCCCCTGCATTAACGCCGGGGAAGTGTTGTATGGGTTCAACGATGCCAACTCGGCCTGGCCGTACCGGGGTACGGCGCCAGATATGGGAGCGCTAGAATATGACTCAGGGGCGCCGGTAAACAGCCCGCCAGTACTGGCTTCCATAGGAAACAGGTCAGTAGCCGTCGGTCAGCTGCTGCAGTTCACTATCTCCGCGACCGACCCGAACGGAGACACGCTGACCTACTCCGCCTCTAACCTGCCTTCGGGGTCAAGCTTCAATGCAGCCACAAAGACATTTAGCTGGACGCCGACTGCAAACCAGACAGGTACCTACGCGAATGTGCAGTTCCAGGTGTCAGACGGTAGCTTGACCGACTCAGAGACCATCACGATCACAGTCAGCGTTGCGCCGGTGAACGGTCCTCCGGTGCTAGCTGCTATTGGCAACAAGTCGGTTAATGCCGGTCAGCTGCTGCAGTTCACTATCTCCGCGACTGACCCGAACGGAGACGCGCTGACCTACTCCGCCTCTAACCTGCCTTCGGGGTCAAGCTTCAATGTGGCCACGAGGACCTTCAGCTGGACGCCTACGACAAATCAGGTAGGTACCTACCCCAATGTGCAGTTCCAAGTGTCCGATGGTAGCCTGAGTGACTCAGAGAGTATCACCATCACTGTGAACGCGGCGCTCCCTGTTCTGCTGAGGGTGGAGGCGGGTGGGGGAGCATACACTGACTCTCAGGGGAACGTTTGGCAAGCTGACCGGGCCTATACCGCCGGCAGCTGGGGCTTCTACGGGCCTGACAACACCGTGGACCGGGGTACCGGGCTGGCAATCTCGGGGACAACTGTCCCCCGGGTATACCAGACAGAGCGGTATGGCATGACCGGCTACAGGTTCGACGTAACGAGTGGTAACTACACCGTGATACTGGACTTCGCCGAGACCTATCTGACCGGGCCGGGGCAGAGGGTCTTCGACGTTCTAATCGAAGGTCAGACCGTTATCAGCAACCTGGACGTCTACGCCGAAGCGGGTGCAAACGCAGCCCTCCAGAAGAACTTTAACGTGTCGGTCGTGGATGGCCAGCTCAACATAGACTTCGTGGCCCACGCAGAATTGCCAGAAATCAACGGCATAGAGATACTGTCCGCTGGCACCAACAGTCCGCCGGTGCTGGCTCCCATTGGCAACAAGTCGGTTACCGCCGGGCAGCAACTCCAGTTCACCATCTCGGCCACCGACCCTGATGGTAACCCGCTAACGTATTCTGCCTCTAACTTACCTTTCGGGGCGAGCTTCAATGCGGGGACACAGACATTCTCCTGGACGCCGAGCTCTAATCAAACTGGTACCTACGCCAATGTTCACTTTGAGGTCTCTGACGGTGCGCGGACCGCCTCCGAGAACATCACTATTACTGTGCTGAGCCAGACAACCGCGAGTTGGGATGTCAACCAGGATGGTGCTATTAATGTCCTAGACATGATAGTCATAGGTCAGCATTGGGGTGAGACTGGCTCTGCCGGTTGGATACGCGCAGATGTGAATGCAGACGGCGTAGTAAATACGTTGGATAGTATTATTGTTGGTCAACACTGGACTGGATAGACAAACCTGGTAGGAGAGAAGAGTGAGTACAGGAGTTTTAATCGACAAACTGAAGGCAGCCATTCTCTTCTGCGCTTTAGCCATGGTCTTATGCCTGCCCGGTCCTGTGCTAGCGGCGGGGACGGCTGTGGTGACCGTGGTAGGTCCTGCGCAGGCGGTAAGCCCCGGGCAGCAATTCTTAATAAACATAAATGTGAATCCGAATAATGCAATAGCTGGTGCACAGTTCAATCTCTCCTTCAATTCTTCGCTTGTGACTGTAGACAACGTAACCGAAGGAAACCTGCTCAGGCAGGGTGGTGCCAGCACATATTTTATGCCGGGGCACATTGATAATGCGGCTGGTAATGTAACCGCCGTATCAGGAGCAATAATTAGCCCCGGGCAGACGGTAACTGCAGCCGGGACATTTGCCGTTGTTACGATGACCGCCAAGAGTATCGCTGGGACATGTCCGCTGAACCTATCAAACGTCATAGTGGGTGACATAAACGGTCAGGCAATCCCGGTAAACGTAGTCAACGGACAGGTAACTATCCACATAAATCAAGCCCCGGTGCTGGCTGCGATAGGTAACAAATCGGTGAACGAAGGGCAACAGCTGACCTTCACCGTATCAGCGACCGACCCTGATGGTGACCCATTGACCTATTCTGCCTCCAACCTGCCAACTGGAGCGAGCTTCAATGCGACCACCCGCACCTTCGCGTGGACGCCAACCTATAGCCAATCGGGGACTTACCCGGGGGTCCATTTCCAGGTCAGTGATGGCAGCCTGACCGACTTCGAAGACATCACCATCACTGTTAGTAACGTCAATCAAGCCCCGGTGCTGGCTGCGATAGGTAACAAATCGGTGAACGAAGGGCAACAGCTGACCTTCACCGTATCAGCGACCGACCCTGATGGTGACCCATTGACCTATTCTGCCTCCAACCTGCCAACTGGAGCGAGCTTCAATGCGACCACCCGCACCTTCGCGTGGACGCCAACCTATAGCCAATCGGGGACTTACCCGGGGGTCCATTTCCAGGTCAGTGATGGCAGCCTGACCGACTTCGAAGATGTGACGATTACGGTGGTCGAGCTGTATCCGAATTGGGACCCCAATACAGACGGCGCTACAAATGTCTTGGACTTGATAGTAATCGGTCAGCGCTGGGGTCAGACCGGCACTCCTGGTTGGATACGCGAAGACGTGAACGGAGATAGCACAATCAGTGTGCTGGATTGCATTGTCGTTGGTCAATACTGGACTGTATAGGAAAAGAACAGTAATGTATAGGAAAAGAACAGTAATGTTGTTTGGGCGTTCTTTCAGAGCACTGAAAGCAGTGTTTATTATTACCGCTGTGACGCTAGTCTTGAACGTACCCGGTTCCGTGCAGGCGGCGGGGACGGCCGTGGTGACCGTAGTGGGTCCTGCGCAGGCGGTAAGCCCCGGGCAGCAATTCTTGATAAACATAGATGTGAATCCGAATAATGCAATAGCTGGTGCACAGTT
>CAZWDF010000111.1:0-4462 GCA_964632335.1 uncultured Candidatus Saccharibacteria bacterium
GGCTGGAACAACAACAACACCAGCGGCTGCTGGCGGGGCAACAAGAACTCCATCTGGAACGCCCACGCTTACTTATACTGGCCCCACACAACCTGAGTTTGGCCCACCAGCTCCAGGCGGTAGAACTCAAGCCGCAGCAGGTGGTGGTGTTGTTGGCGGTGGTCAACCTTCAAGAACAGATCAAATATTGGATTTAACGGGAATCAGACAGCCACCTACGCCAAGATTGCCTGAAGTAACCGTGTCTGGTGAGCGAGATTTAGACAGACTTCCAGAAGTACAAGTAACAGGCGAAGAAGAAATTGAAAGATTGCCGCAAGTAGATGTGACTGGAGAAGAAGACATAAATTATGTCAGTTCTCAAACATTCCCGTTGACACCCATAACAATAGATAAAGATAAAGAGTTAATAAACTATCTTTATGGGAATATCACTCCTAGTACCCCATTTATACCACCTAGTTCACCTAGTGAGATGCCAACGGGTAGTTCTGCGTTAGCGCAAGCATTGGGTGTGGGTGATCCAGGTTCGCTGTATTTAGGTAAGAAGGGTAAAGAGCGTAAGCCGGTCTGGAATATCGAATCTCTTAAACTGAAAGACGAATTGGGTGGTGAATATGCCTAAACAGATTGCACGATTGCTAAAAACGGACGTTATGGCAGATTTAGATTTGCCAGGACTTGCCCAACTTCTCGCTGCTCAAGGTCGTAAGGGTGACACCATGCTTGCCCACATTACGCCTAAAGAGGCTGCACTGTTGAGGGCAGAAGGCGGTGCTGGCACAACCAATCCTGATACCGGATTGCCTGAGTTCTACGATGACACCACTTATTTTTCTCCATCTAGGGCTGGTTCTGTTGATGTTGATACAAACACCTATTACTCGCCTAGAAGTAGTGCAACGTCTGCGGTTCCAACGGATTTTGGGTTTGAAAGAGTATCAACCTATACACCTGCTGGTAACCAATACGATTTAATGCAAGCTGGCGGCACACCTGACATAAGAACAGGCGGGTATAGAGCGCCAGCAGTAAGTTCTGCTTACACGGGTGCTGTTAGCCCTCCTAATATCAGCGGCGTTGGTGATGCAACAGGTTCATTGTCGTTGTATCAAGCGCGTCCTGGTGGTGTTGGATTGAGAGCGCCTGTAGCGGGTGCTGGTGAAGGCATTTCCCTAAAACAAGCACAGGCTGCGGCTCCTTCTGCGCCCTACACGCCTGGCGCTTACACACCAATCCCTGAAGTGCAGCAAGCACTGACTAGAGAACCTGGTGTGATGGATCGTTTGAGAGCAAATTTAACCAGCCCACAAACTTTAGAAAAGTTAGGTGTGGCAGGTCTGCAAAGTCTGCCAGCGATTATTGCCGCAAGACAGGCATCAGCACAGGGCAGACAGGCCAGAGAAGAAATGCAGCGTATGGCAGCGCCTTATCAGCAGCAGGGTCAGCAGTTAGTAGCACAGGCACAGCGCGGTGAGTTGACAGCCCCTGCCCAACAACAGATACAGGCACTGCAAGCCCAAGCAGCGCAGGGTGTTGCGGGTCGTGGCGGTGTGGGTGCAGAACAAGCAGCAGCGCAGGTAGAAGCGTTCCGTCAGCAATTACTGCAAAACCAGTATGACATGGGTCTGAAGGTTGCGAATATTGGTGATCAGATCGCAGCCGGTGCTATCCGTACAGGTTTGCAAGCAGATCAGTATGTGAATGAATTAACAAATAACTACTTTTCGACGCTTGCTAGAACTATGGGCGGTCAGGCTCCGTTTACGCAAACTCAACAGCCGAGGTAATCATGGCTAATGCGCTGTCAATGAATGTTGGTGATCCGGTAGCCAGAGCAAAGGCAAAACCTGCTGCACCCAAACCAGAAACGCCCCCTGCTGCGCCTAAAGGCGATTTGGTATCGCGCTATCAGACGTTTATGGAAGAACCAAAGCGCGAACTAGGAGAGGCTGTCGCCTCTGAGCAGAAATTTAAGATGGCGCAAGAACAGGATGTTGCTGGTAGAACTGCTGCAAAGGCTAGGGCGAGAGGTGCTGCACTTGAGCAAGAGAGAACAGCGATAGAAGGTGCGCCACAGATGCAACAGTTGTCTGAAGTTGAGCGTGCTATGGAAACGCCGTTCACGCCAACAAAAGACAACGCGATGGATTTGGCAACCCTGTACAGCCTGATAGGTGTGGTGGGGTTTGCGATTGGTGTTGGCGGTAAAGGTAATGCCCAGGCTGCTATGTCTGCCATGAATGGTATGGCGCAGGGGTATCAACAAGGCCGTATGGACTTGTACGCCAGAGAGAAAGACCTGTTTGACACCAACATGAAGCAACTCAAGACCCGTGCCGACACACTAGGCAAGGAGTTGGAGCGTATTACTAAGTTAGCTGCGTATGACCGGCAGAAAGCAGAACTAGAAGCAGATGCGCTGTTTGCCGAACAGGGCGCTAACTTCATGAAAGAGTACACCGCTAAGTACGGTCTGCCGAAATCGCTAGAGTTGGCAAAGCAGAATGTTGATGCTGCTGACAAGATGTTTCAGATTGTGATTAAGCAAGAGGAAACGGCGCGTAACAAGTCGGAGGAGCGTCAATTTAGGTTGCAGTTAGCGCAGATGCAGATTGACGCACGGCGCGACTTAGCTGACATCAAAGCTGGTAGTGGCGCGGCTGGAGGAAAACTAACAGAAAAAGATCGTGCAGCCCACCGCCTACGTCAAAACTTGATCCCTGAGTTGGAAGAAGGTATTGACATACTTGATCGTATTAACAAAGAGGGTAATTGGGGCAAGATGACTACCCTTCTTGCGTTAGACACTCGCGCTGCTGAAGCTGCTTTTAAGAATGATCCAGAAGCATTAAAGCTAATTAGAACTTTTGCGTTCTTCCGTAGTAAAGAGTTTGAAACTGGTGGTAAGGCGCTTACCAAGATGGAAGATCGCATTCTTGCTCCGCTGTACAGGTCTGACTTGCGTGTTTATGAAGCGGTCAGAAATGCCATGGTTACGGGTTCACAAGAAATGACCAGGGAAAAGGAAAAACTTGAATCTCAATTTCCTGTTCTTGGTGGTGGATCAGTCGGCGGTGGCTCACAGCGCGAGAAAACCGTTGTCAGATCAGGAAAAGTTACCAGCGGCGAGAATGCTGGCAAAACAGTTATAGAGTATTCCGACGGAACGAGGGAGTACAAGTAATGGCTGAAGAAAAGATCGAATGGGATACCGGCGGGGAGCAAGTCCAGTGGGATGACGCGCCCAAAGCGCCTAAAGCCCCAACAAAAGCGCCTTCTGGAGGCAAAGACCCGTTATCAGAGATCGGTTACTCCACTGCGCTAGGCGGCATTACTGGTTTAGCTGCGCCTGAAGTTGCAGAAGCATCAGGCAGAGTGATGGAGCGCATTCCTTACAAGCCTGTGCAGATGGCAGGTAAGGCGATGAGGGCTGCTGTGCCGTCCATGACGGGCGCTGGTCGCAGAGTTGCTACTGGTGTCGGCGGTGCTGTCGGCGGCTTTACCGGAGAAGCATCCGGTCAGCTTGCGGAGGCCTTAGGTGCGCCAGCCCCTGTCGCTGAATCTGCGCGAATCATGGGCGGTATTTTGCCATTCGAGTTGGCTTCTCAGACCGCCAAGGGTGGTAGAGCGATTGCAAGCCTAGTTGCTAGCAAAGTGCCTGGTGGTCAGGTTATTAGAAGCGTCATGGAAGATGTGGGCGTTGCTAGCCTTGCCGGTAAGCAGAGGGAGTTAGTCTTAAAGCGCATAGAAGAACTGCGTAATGCGCCTTTTACGACCGACGCTCAGAGAAAGGTGTACGACACTCTGAGTGATGCGGTTAGCCGGTCTACCAGTGTCGCAGAAGCCGAAGCTAGAGCAGCCCGTGCTGCCGGTGAGCGTGTCGCAGGTGAGGAACGTGGCACAGCACAGCGTTTGGCAGGTACGGCAGCGGAACTCGAAGAAGGTAAGAAGACTGTTCTTGATCGTGCCAAAGGTGCGTTGCGCCAGGTGGGTGACTCCACCAGAGAACTGTCGGAGATGGGCAGAACTCTGCGTGACCGTATCCTGTCGCGCTTTGAAACGCAGTCGCTAGAGCGTTCGCAAGCCTACAAGGAACAGAAGGCGCTGCGTGATGCGGCTGTGGCTGCGAAAGAAAACCAAGGCATTTTGGTTGAATCGTTACCAGAATACAAATCACTTGTTCAAGACTTGCGAAACAAGTTGCTGATTGGATCAACCGCCAGAAAGCAGACAACAGCGCCGGTGACTGAGCCTGGTGTGTTGAAGGCTTATAAAAACATTTACGATGCTGTGACAGCGCGGCGCGTTGAAATCGGCGTGAATGAGATGGGGAATCCTGTCTACAAGACATTCCCGACATCGTTTGATGCCCTAGATGATGTTCGCCGTCGGTTGGGTGACACGGCGTTTGGCAAGGCTGCTGAGGGCTATGAAGCGCTAGGCCAGAAGATCGCGCAGG
>CAZWDF010000112.1:0-4439 GCA_964632335.1 uncultured Candidatus Saccharibacteria bacterium
CTGCAAAAGCGTGTGCTTGATGCTGCCAAGGCTGGCAAGGTTGATCTGTCTGACTTCACGGTGGCGGTCGAGCAATACCTGGTACAGGTCGCACTGGCTGATGCCATCACCGCTCTTGAAACCAACCCGAATGCTGTGGGCTGGTACAACGAAAAGGTTACCAAAGCTCTGCGCATTGTTTCGCTGATTCACCCTGAAGTCGCTACTGACCCACAAGCCAAGTTCGCCTTTACATGGGCACTGGCTGTCACGTCGAATGGCCTGAAGGTAGACAAGAACTTTGAACTGGCCGAGCGTGCCTATGCTTACTACAAGCAGAACGGCAAGATGCCGACCGACTTGCAAGCAGGCCAGGCGCAGATTGCCATCAACGAAAGCCTGGATCTGTTTAATGAGCTGATCGAGAAGCACGGTTTTGAAGTGGTCGAGAAGTTCATGACAACAAAGACCACGGTCAAAGAAGTCGAAGCTTTCACTGGCCGCAAGGTTAGCGGTGAAAACCTGACGACCGAAGTCTACGGTGCCGCAGCTCTGGGTCCAAAGATTGGCAACGGATTCTTTGCCAACCTGTACGGGCACTTCG
Organism: uncultured Candidatus Saccharibacteria bacterium; assembly: GCA_964632335.1. GTDB lineage: Bacteria > Patescibacteriota > Minisyncoccia > Minisyncoccales > CAZWDF01 > CAZWDF01. Next base: position 584 of record CAZWDF010000112.1, read on the forward strand.
AACAGCTCACGATGGATCGCTGGCTGATGCGCACCTGGGGTCGCTGGACTGGCACCCTGGTTGAAGAGAACAAGGCCAACATTAAGCTCAAGAAAGACCAGCTCAAGCAACTGATTCAATCGCTGACTGCCGAGCAGAAGAAGGCATTCGAAGCCATCATTAAGACAAAGCTGGCCGTCGGCAAGCTGGATACCGTGGCTGAAGCTATCTGGAAGGCCTCACAGAAGCCTGCAAACCGCATCGCTATGGCAGAGGTTGCCGCAGCCGATGAAGCCCTTCAGGCGCGTTTTGTGGAGATCCTGGGACCGCTGAAGAAGAATCAAAAACGTATCAGCCTGGGCGATGAGTTGCGTAAAGTAGGCAACAGCCTGACCAATTACCTGGATGGCCAGAAGGAAGCTCCGAGCGGCCCTCCTGAACGTGCTCGTATCCGCAAGGTTATGAGCCAAGTCCTGGCTCAAATGCAGGCCGAATACCCTGCCCTGACCATGAGTGACTTGCAAGCTTTGTTGTGGTACCCTGAAAAGCGCCTATATGATGCGGCTAAAACCGCTGATGAAGGCGCGGCAGGTTACGAGGACGACGAAGCCCCGGATTATGCCAATGCTGCTGCATCGCTGGCCAAAGAACTTGGCGTAAGCGAGGAGCAGATTAACACTGCAATACAAGAGGTGAACGATGAGCTACAAGCCGCAATCAGCGCAGCAGCAGCAGAACGAGCTGCTGGAGGAAACGTACTTCGCCAAGCTGCTCCAAGAGAAACGAATGGAGCGGCAGAGGGAGTCGCTGGAGCGACAGGCCAAGCTAATCTCACCGAGCAAGAACAAGAAGTCGTAAGAGCAGTAAAAGAGAATGGCGGCATCAGCCTAAACGGAAACGGCGAAGCGGTATCACCTGAATCTGGTTTTGTTGTAGCTATCCGTTCTATGAATGTAGTAGGCGTAGAAAATGCAGTTGCAGCTTTGCGCCAATTTGTGCAAGAGAATCAAGGTCTGCTGTCTCATGAAAACGTCATTATCGGTTTGTTTGATTTTGGCGATGGCTCTGGTACCGTCAGCCTGGATCTGAACCTCGTCGTCCAAGATAAGGATGCCGCGATTCGTATTGGCCAGGCTCTGGATCAGATTGCCATCTGGGATATTGCAAGCTCGTCAGCCATTGAAACAAATGGTAAGGGCGGTCTTGGTTTAGATCTGGCAACGGCAGAAATGCTGCTGTCTGAAATCGAGAAGGGGAATTACGATGTTCGACTTGAAGAATTACAAGCCAGGAGCCAAGTCTCTGGTGGTGCCATTGGCGAAGCTGAATCAATCGGCCAGCCAGCCGGACGACCTGGAGTTGAAGGCATTCCGGGACGCGGAACAGGTGATCAGGGAGTTGGGGCAAGATACGGCAACCCAATCGCCAACGCCATCAGCGCAATCGGCTACCACTTCAGCCGCCAGCCAAGAGCAAACCTCGACGGTCGCTTCTACGGCACAGGCTTAAAGGGTGCGGAAGGTCGCCGTCTTCAGCAGACCGACGACAAGCGTCTTTCGCAGCGCATCCACTTTTACATCGATACCGGTGCTGGTGTTAAGCCAGAAGCCGGTGTCGGCGCTTATGCGCATGCAGTTAACCTAGACAACCTGTACGACATCGGTGCTGACCCGTTGGGCTTCCGCGCCCAAGCTGCTGCTAATGGCATCGATGCTGATAACGTCTGGTTCAACGCTGTTGAGTCGGCAATCATTGACGCTGGCTTTGATGGCTATGTCGCACGCAACGCACAAGGCACACAAGGCGTTGCAGTCTTGCTGGGCGACCATAGTGTTGGCGTCGATCAAGTCGCAGCACCTGAAGCTGTACAACAAGCTCCTCGCACGCAAGCCCGAGGCACGCCGACCTTTGCCAAGTTCGAGCAGCCTACCCGTGGCTTCATTGATCCAAAGAGCCTGACAGCTATCCTGACCAAGGCATCGGATGCATCGACTCCTGGCCACGAAATGATTCACGCCGTGATCGAGATCTACACTCGCATCGCGATGACCGAAAATCCTCCGGCAGAGATCGTGTCCGACTTGGAAAGCTTACTTAAAGCTTACGGCAACGGCATCGATATCCAGACATGGAATGCCATGACCCTGGAAGAACAGCGCCCGATTCATGAGGCGATTGCATACAACTGGGAGATCTACGCATTCGAAGGCAAAGCCCCGAGCGTTGAGCTGCAATCTGTGTTTGATCGTTTAAGCGCCTGGATTCGTGACATCTATGCATCGGTTCGCGACAAGCTTAACGACCTGTACAAGCAAGAGTTCGGCACTGACCTGCCAATCCTGACTGACGAAGTCCGCTCGATCTTTGATCGCATGCTGGCTAGTGAAGAGCAGATCCAGGAAGCAGAGATGGTGCGCAACATGACGCCTCTGTTTATGACTCAAGAAGAGTCGGGCATGGGCGACGCTGAATGGGCTGCATACCAGCAGATGGCCGAAGAAGCTCGCAACGCATCAATCTCAAAGATGACGACTGACAACCTGCGTCAGATGCGCTGGCTGTCTAATGCCAAGGCTCGCATCCTGAAAGAGATGCAGAAGAAGACTGCTGCCATGCGCAGCGAAGTCCGCGACCAGGTAGCCAAGGAAGTTGAGCAAGAGCCTTTGTACCGCGTCATGCGTTTCCTGAAGACCGGCGAAGTCCTGCTGCCTGATGGCACGGTTCAGACTTTGGTGCCACCGCACAAGATCTCGATTGCTGGCCTGGAAGATCTGTACATGGGCGAAGGCGACCGCTACGCACTGTACGACTGGAGCCAACTGCCGAAGAATCTGTACGGCGAAGAAGGTACGCACCCTGACGTTTTGGCCGAAGAATTTGGCTTTGCATCGGGTGATGAGATGGTTCGCGCACTGGTCGAAGCAAAGAGCTTCACAGAGGCCGTTAACGAGCGCACAGACGAGCGAATGCTTGCCGAGCATGGTGAGCTATCAAATCCTCGAGAAATCGAGCTGGCGGTCGAACGTGCGCTTCATAATGAAGCCCGGGCACGATTCGTTGCTGTCGAGCTTCGTAACGCCTCCCGCGCTACCCAGCCGGTACGTCTTATGCTGCAAGCTGCCAAGCGTGCGTCAAAGAGTTTGATCGGTAGCAAGATGATCAAGGACGTTAAGGTCGGCCAGTTCAGTATTGCTGAAGCTCGGGCTAATCGCGAGGCCAAAGCAGCAATGAGAAGCGGCGACGCCACAGGCGTGACGACAGCTCTGCAATCTGCCCTGCTGAACAATCAACTTACCGCTGAATCTTCGTCGGTTATCGTCGAGATCCAGAAAAGTCTGGAGTACCTGCGCAAAATAACGTCTGACAAAAATCGCCAGCGCATCGGCGCTGATTATTCTGACCAGATTGATGACTTACTGTCTCGCTTCGAACTGAAGGCAATCACCCTGAAGGAAATGGCCGAGCGTCGCAGCCTGGCCGACTGGGTGCTGTCGCAGAAGGAAGCCGGGCTTGAGCCTGACATCGCACCGGAAATGCTGGATGCTGCATTCCGCAAGTCGTACAAGCTGATGACGGTTAACGAGTTCCGCGATCTTGTGGACACCGTTAAACAGATCGAGCACCTGGGTCGCAATGAGCAGATGATGCTGACCGCTGCCAAGGACACTGCATACAAAGCAGCCCGTGACGAAATAGTTGCAAGTATCAACGAAAACGCACAAGGGCGCACAGCAGAAACTCGCACAGCCAAGACCTGGGCAGGAAAACTGCAACAGAGCTTGAAGCGTTTCTACGCAGAGCACATTAAGGCGGCAATCATTGCTCGCATCCTTGATGGCGGCAAAGACGGTGGTCCAATGTGGGAATACCTGATTCG
>CAZWDF010000113.1:0-4414 GCA_964632335.1 uncultured Candidatus Saccharibacteria bacterium
ACCAATGGCATCCACCGGAATGGGCATCATCCCCTACCTACAATTTCAGCAGAGACCTTGACATGACCCCTATTTGTCTCCTTTTCGTGCTTAAAGTTGTTTATCATTATTGTGCTCCGAAATCAACCAAATGGGAACGATACCAACGCAACTACGTCGAGGTGGCTATTGGCGAAGGAATCTGCAGGGGAACGACCCTGGCGCCAACTACTCCTGACTTGGGCAGAGCGAATCGATAGGGCACAAACTGACAGTTAATTCCTAAAATGACGAGCCATGCCTACTTACTTTTTGTAGCCTTTTTAACGGCAACAAAGATGGCGATAGCGGACATGACCAAGGCGAATACTGCCACTACGAATGGGATCCAGTCGCGTTCCCATTTCACGCCAGTCAGCCCGAATGTTGCGATAATCGCCAAAGCGGCAAGTATTATTCCAATGACGACAAGGATGTTGTCCTGAAAGCGCTCTATTCTCCGTTCTAGCCCGGCAATGTCCTCTCCTGTCTTTGTTGACAGTTTGGCTATGTCTTGTCGCATGATTTCGAAGCTGTGTTCAGGCGCGCTCCGTATCTTCGCGTCTAGGCGATCAAAATCAAATGTTGAATATCGGGGCCCCGCCCACAGATCGTACTTGGACGCCGGAGTGGTCAGGACGAAGTCGATTATGAACAAGGGCTGTCTGTACATTAGAACTTGCGGCTCGTCAGATAAGTTGTATAGCGGGCAAAAAAGAAAGCCCTGATACCCCGGGTCTACCTGCAAGCTACCTACCCAGACTAATCCTCTGTAGACCATCCTGACCTTGAGATTCCAACGTGCTATCAGATAACCCGGAATATTGAGCCATTCATAGGTAGTAACCAACGCTATACCGTGAGGCGGTATGGTCAAGTATGGTTGTGCGTCGGTCAACCACTCTGGTGCACCCCGGACACGATATCTACTTCCGAGCCTCAGCTGATAGGAAGCCGCCTCCAGACGATCAGAATCAGCGGGGTCAATCAACGGCAGCTTTTGTTCCTCGCAGAGAGATCTGATATCAGGATTACGTACGACAGCACCCGGGCCTGGCTTGAAGTCCAACTTAGGGGGATCTGCCAGCACATCATGATTGTCGAGATAATAAAGATATTTAGCTACTTGGTCTTTGCCTATTTTTTCGGACAGCGTATGTAAGACCTCGTTCTTCGATTCGCTTATTTCACGAATGTATTTCTTTACCTGATCGTCTGTGAGCTGTACTAGGTTCTTGAGTTCAGCCACTGTCGCACCCCGCTGAAATCACAGATCTTCTTCGGTTGTATACCCTGTCCACGATTTCGCTTTGCTCGGGACCTGTTCCTACAATAGCCACAGGAACCCTGAGCTCATTCTCCAACAGCCTAATGAAGTCCTTAGTCTCATCTGTAAGCAATTCATAGCCCTGAATACCTTTGTTTGCAAAGTCGAGGTAATCAGCACCATGCAAAGCCAACTCGGTGGGCCTATTAACCATGGCTGCTCGTCGCACAAGCTCCATGTCGAACAGGGCGATTCGTCTAAGTCTTCCGGTTACTGTTGAATACTCACTGATAGGATAGGGGTACCCGCTAGTATGTTGAAGTTCCTCCCAGCTTATCTCGCCTTTGAGAGATCCAGACTTACCTTCCACCCTGATTGGGAAGGCTCTTACAGCCATTATGACGGAGTCCACCTTCATAGGGCTGAGTCCCACTTCGCTTAGAAATGCGCTCGCAGTTGTATCACGGCTAGTGCAATACGGGTAACACAGTGTGTGATATAGCGATAATCCGAAGCCCTGAGTCCCTTCAACTATGCATAGTTGACCTCTATCAATACCATAGTTAATCTCAGCAGAAACGTCGGTGATGAAAGGTCTTGCTTCCGGAATATCTGCTGCGAGTTTGATTGTGCCGTCTCTGAGGACGCGTTTTGCAACCCCTATACCCGTGCCGGAGAGTGTAGAGCCTATTCGATCCCTTAGGCCAAGTTGAGATTCCTTTTGTCTGTCTTCGTCTGTAATGATGGCTGCATTACGATCGATACCAACTCGACAATTATCTATCCCAGCAAGCTCTATCTCGGCGAACAGCAATTTGAGATCTAGAACGCACCCAGCGGCGAGCAGGAGACGGCTTCGCGAGTTGACGAAGCCAGCAGGAAGCAATCTTAGTTTAAAGACTTGATCGTTATAATAAACGGTATGTCCAGAATTAGGGCCGCCACAGCGCACTACATAGTCAGCGTCATCTCTAACAGAGAGGTAAGATACTATCTTACCTTTTCCTTCCCCACCATACTGTGCTCCAACTACTACGATGACGGCCATTCAATGCTCCTTTTAAGATAACGATAATTTAGTTTGTGTCGTCCTCTCCCACTTTACTAGGCGTGTTCTTTTTTGGCTGAAATTGGGTGAGTTTCTCAAGTTCATGTCTTTTGAAATATGATCTTCGATCGCCAGCCTTTTTGTAAGGCGTTATCAACCCTTTCTTAACATTCTTGTACAGCGTAGAGCGTCTTAATCCATACTCCAGTTCCACTTCGGCTATGGTCAACATATCTTTCGCGTTCGTTACCATCTCAATATGTTCATTTTAATCTTCATTTGTCCCCTTGTCAATAGTTCAATGTAATAGTGTTTATACTCCTTGACAAGTGTACTGAAGTATCCTAAAATGGCTCCAACCGGATGATAAGGAGGGCGATTCATGGCTTCCAATGTTGATGTTATCGCCGCTAACCAGGTGGTAATCATATGGCTCTCGAATTCGTAAAAGATGCAATATCCCTTAGTGGCCTAACAGGCTCAAAATTGAAAAGTGATGTTATCGCGGAGTATTACCCTTTTTGGTGGAATATCACATCCGGCGGACCCCGGGCAAACTACGAGTACCCCACGGCAATAGTTGAACTGGATGCAGCAACCGGTGAAGTACACATAAAAGATACTCGAGAGACAATCTTGGGTTCGGCTGGTCACGCCCTCAACCTAAAGTACACCGATCCTAATACGAGCAGCTTGAAAATAATCCTTGTCGAAAAGGATGCTGCGTGCTATGGCCACCTGAAGAACGTTATAAAAAGAAGATGGAATGGCGTTGATGTTAGTATGGCCGAAGGGCCACTACAGTTAAATTCATCTAACATTTATCTCCTGAATAAGACACTTGACAATGCCCTCAGCGATATTGAGAGAATCCCGATCGGGAATACGCTTTTCTTCTTTGACCCTCTCAGGAGTGTAGAATACCAGGTGATAGAAAAAGTCGCCAGAAGACGGATTAACACTTTTTATAAAACAGGAACAGAATTTATCATTTTCATATTTACGTCTGATTGGTTTTTAGGTAGAGACAACTTCGCTGGTTTGCCAAACACTACCAATGAAAGCAGCTGGTCATTAAAGGAAAGGGGAACAGTATCAGAGGCGGATGGTCTGTTCGGAGACATCAAATGGCGCGGCCGTATCCTAAGCACCGAGCCCGTTAATCAGAGAGAAAATGGTCTGATTGAATTGTATAAAAATAGACTGCACAGGTGGTTTAGGTACGTGCTTCCTTTACCTTTCAATCCCAAAGCGAGCCAGATATTTCACCTCATTTTGTGTTCTAATTTTGCTACCGGTGTCAGAGCTACAAGAAACTTTTACTCCGAGAAGACTGGTAATCCCAAGTATTCGCCCGATAATAAAGCGGCATTCAACCAATTTCGTAAATGCCATCCGGAGATTTTCATAGGACTGAGTGGGGCAAAAAGACCTTTGCAGTGGCGCATTCTGTGGAAAACGATTGTCGACCACGAGGAAGGGCTTTGCGATTGTATGTGTGGTGATTTTGAGGACATCGAGCCAATTCAAGAGAAAAGACAACGACTATTAGAGTGGCTGGAAAAGAACAGGTATCTGAACAGATTAGATATTGACAACGCTTGGAAGCTTGCCATTCCGCAATACAAACTGAATTGGGTGACGATCAAAGGAATACTAGGGATCGACCCACCTATCTCTTTAAAACCTCTATCTCCAAAGGAGATTGCTAAATGAAAGTCCTGGAGTCCGGAATAATCAACAAGAGGGAAATTACATCCGGTACTAAAGAATGGGCAGACCATAATGTCAATTGCGTTAAAGGTTGCTTCAATGACTGTAGATACTGCTACGCCAAAATAATGGGAAAACGTTTTGGGCGATGTACCGAGAAAACGTGGAAAGAAATGGAAGTCAATGAAAGCGTTCTGAAGAAAGCCTTCAGAAGATATAATGGGCGTGTGATGTTTCCAAGTTCCCATGATATTGTTGATATACCTGACGTAAAAGAAGCCTGTTTTGCTGTCATTGGTAAGTTACTTGAGGCCGGAAACGAAGTGCTAATCACAACGAAGCCAAAGCTCTCCGTGACCGAGGATATA